>CAIXDY010000111.1 GCA_903918325.1 uncultured Actinomycetes bacterium | reverse complement strand
TGAATCATTTTTTGCGTTAGCAACATATGTTCCGACTCCGGCAATAACTGCCACGCCGATGATCACTGTTGTGAGCGCGCCAAGTAAGCGCTTATTCATCAATGCCCCTCCCGATAGGGAATTAAGGAAACCCACATGAAGATGTGAGCCTGTTCACAGAAGGATAAGGGGGTAGCCCAGCAAATGAAAGAGTATTTGAGGGTTATTCCTCTACTCATTATTTCGGGTGAGGGCTAGCCTTCAGCAATCATGGATATGCATCATCACGAATTAAGCGTCTGGGGTTCGTGGCAGTTCGCGCCGGAAGCCGTTATTCCGCTGCTATTGCTTACTTATATGTACATGCGCACTACCAAAGGTTTAGTGGGTGTGCGACAACAGATATTTTTTTACTCTGGAATCCTCAGCGCACTCTCAGTAATCATCTCACCCATAGGTGCGCGTGCAATGGATTATTTTTCCTTACACATGGTGCAACACATAACGTTGATGATGATTACCGGACCACTTTTAGTTCTTGGTACTCCCAATAGCTATCACCCAACGAACCGATATTTCAAAGCTGCAACTAACCCAACATTTAGTTGGTTTGCTTACGCCAGCTTAATGATCGGCGTTCACTTACCTGTGCCGCATCAATTCATTATGAATCATCCGTGGGCACATACCTACCTTGAAGTTGGGCTGTATCTACTACTGCCTTACCTGTTCTACTTTAATTTGTTGAATCGAAATTTAGTTGGCCGGCGAGTTACTCCAGCGATGTCGGTTATTTCTTTATTTTTAATGATGGTGCCAGAAACCTTGACTGGCTTCTTTATTTACACCGCTCCGGGTTCTTTGTACGACAATATGTATTCACTCAATGATCAACGAATCGGTGGCTCATTTATGTGGGCTGGAGCCATGATCATTGATGCCATCTGGATGGCTTTTGCGGTTTTCCATTGGATTAAATCTGAAGAGAAAAAATCGCAAGACATGGATGCAGAAATCGCGGCTGGCAATGACAAATAACGAGGAGTTCGAAGCTCCGGATTGGGTGCGCAATAACTCGGAGACTCCACCCGTAACTGATAAACAAAAGAAGATTTTTACTATTTCTCTATTTTTCATTGTGCCTTTTTGTTTATGGGCAGGCTGGTTTGAATTTGGCCGCGCGCAACATGGGAATTGGCGTGCATGGGTCTACACATTTGAATGGCCGTTTTTTGCTGGCCTTTCCTTATATTTATGGCGCAGAATTTCACGGGGCGATATTCCACGTATTCCACGCCCAAATCTGCAACAACTGGCTAAAGATGCCGATGAAGCCGATGGTAAAGCGCAGTAATAATCCACGGTAGAATTAACCCGTTGATGCAACCGCATCAAAGAACTTCCCCTTAAGCGCAGCACATGCCGCGCTACTTGCGAGTCTTATCACCACCTTGACGGCCATCAGTGCCGATCACACCCGAGACGCGCTTGTCGTCTCGATTGGTATCTATTTTCTATGTCACTTACACCTCGTACTTCAGCGCCCGGAAAAGCACGCCGTGCAGCCTCAGTTGGAAAACCTAAACGCGTAAAGAAAGCTGCTTTTAAGGCCGCTGAAACTAAGCCGCGTCACACAACTGCGGAAAAGAATGCACGCAAGAGTGCATCATCAAAGCCAGCAACTACACGTCGTTATTCTGATGTAGATACATCTACGCTTTCAAAGAAAGAAGCACGTTTAACCGATCGCTCGAAGCTTCGCGCTAAGCGTTTCCAGGAAAAAACCGCATCAAAGCCACGTCCGATTGAAGCTCCTGAAGAGCGCAAAGCCCGTATCGAACTTTCACAAAAGCCTGAAAGCCGTGCAAAGAAGTTTGTTGCACAACGCGATGATCGCACTAAACGCGCTTTTGATAAGAAAAAAGAGTTCGTTAAGCCAGAAAACAAGAAGCCTGAATATAAGAAAAATGAGTTCAATAAGGCTGAGTACAAAACTTCTGATACTCGTCCAACCAATCGTCGCGATGCAGCAAAAGCAAAAGTTGCCCGCAATGATGATGGTCGTCCAAACTTTGTTCCACGCAAATTTGAAAAATTTGATCCAACTCGTCCAAAGAAGCGCACTGAAGCCCCGGATACTCGTGCAGCAAATTTCCGTGCCGAGCGCCCAACACGCGATCGCCGCAATGATTCACCGGCTTATGCCCGTGATGATTTCAAACACTCATCTAAGACTCACACAAACGCGGCAATCGATTTCGGTGCCGATGATAATTACATTTCAACAAATTTAGCTGATGCCAACTTGGTGGATGCAACTCCTCTGACTGAAATCACCACAACGTTCAGCGATCTTGGAATTGCCGCACCATTAGTTAACGCCCTTGCTAAGCAAGGAATCATGCATCCATTCCCAATTCAAATTGCAACCCTGCCAGATGCACTTGCCGGATATGACATTTTAGGTCGCGGACAAACTGGCTCTGGAAAAACTCTTGCATTCGGACTTGCACTTCTTAATAACCTCAATGGCAAAGTAGCAAAGCCACACAAGCCACTTGCTTTGGTACTCACACCAACACGTGAACTTGCACAGCAAATTGATGAAGTATTAATGCCACTTGCGCGCTCAATTGGTCATGAATCAGTTGTTGTTGCCGGTGGAATGTCGTATGCAAAGCAAATCACTGCAATGCGTCGCGGAACTGCAATCTTGGTTGCAACGCCTGGTCGTTTAATTGACTTGCTCAACAAGGGCGAAGTTCAACTTGATCACCTACAAATAACGGTTCTTGATGAAGCCGATCAAATGGCTGACATGGGCTTCTTACCTGTAGTGAAAGAAATCTTGGATCAAGCAAAACTAGATGGACAACGTTTGTTGTTCTCAGCAACTCTTGACCGTGGTGTTGATTCATTGGTTCGTCAGTACTTAAAGAACCCAAAGACTCACTCATTACAAAATGACCGTGCTTCAGTTTCAACAATGGAGCACTTTGTTCTTGTTATGAATCCGGGCGATAAGGATGACATCACTAATCAAATCGCAGCTCGTAACGGTAAGACGATTATGTTTGTTAAGACCCAACGCGGTGCTGATCGTTTAGCTGACAAACTTGCACATGCAGGTGTTGCAGTCGGCGCTTTGCACGGTGGAAAGTCACAAGCCGTTCGTACTCGTACGTTGGCACTGTTTAAGGATTCAGCAAATGCTGCACTGGTTGCAACAGATGTTGCGGCTCGCGGTATTCACGTTGATGGAATTTCACTAGTTGTCCACGTTGATGCACCTACAGATCACAAGGATTACTTGCACCGTGCAGGACGTACTGCACGTGCAGGAGAAGCTGGAACTGTTGTAACTATTGCAACAACTAAGCAGCAAAAATCAATTGGCGGACTTACTTCTCGTGCCGGCGTTACTCCAAAGTTTGTTGGTGTTACTCCATTGAGTACTGAATTAATGAAAATTACTGGCGCACAAGAGCCTTCAGGGGTTCCTTATATTGTGCCAATCGTTGAAAAGTCAGTGCGTAGTGGTGGCAATAAGCGCCCACGCCCTAATTCAAGTCAGCGTCGCCGCCGCCCTCACTAAGCATGAGGGACTGGGGTTAACGCATAATTCCTGTATGACCTAAGGAGTAACGACCTGGTTGCGGCCAGATCGTTAATCCGTGGGGTTCTTTGCCGACTTTAATTCGTGTAACAAATGTACCTTTTTCTATATCAAAAACGTAAACCTCATCGTCATATCGCCCGGATACCCAGAAGAATTTTCCATCAGCTGAAATATTTCCCATATCTGGGCTGCCTCCGTTTGGAATCTTCCATTTAGCAATTAATTTGTTATCGCTAAAGCGAAGAACTGAGACTGAGCCTTCGTCTCTGTTTGTAATAAGCAAAGTCTTGGCATCACGCGTTACATAAAGTCCGTGTGCACCTTTACCGGTTTTAATAAAAGTAAATGTGCCGAAATTATCTGCTGGCATTACCCACACACCATTTGAGGCCATGTCAGCAACATAGAAAGTTTTTCCATCAGGTGAAATCTTTATATCTTGTGGCATTGGGCTCATGCTTCCCTTTTGAGGTAACAAGACATGCCCAGTGATTGCCATTTTTGCGGTATCGAGCTTTAAGAGCATTCCACTAAATTCACACGTTGCTACAAAGAATGTTCCGTCTGCGCTCCAGTCGGCATGGTTTACGCCAGCACAAGGAACTTTTACAGTTTTCTTAATTGCCATTGTGTGTGGATCACGAAAAACAATTTGTTTATCGGCTTCGGCCATGACAATTGCATACTTGCCGTTGGGAGTGAAATAAAGATTGTAAGGATCATGAACGTAAATATCTTTGCCCGCGGTAACCGTCATTGGGTCTATTGGTGTTAAGTAATTACCTGAATTATCGTTAACCCATAGAGTTTTTAAGTCCCATGAAGGCACTACGTGTTGTGGTCCGCTGTGCGTCTTAATAGTTTTGATTACTTTATACGTCTTTGGATCGATAACCGTTACTGACGAAGAGCGCAGATTCGGAACATACACACGCTCGGGCATATTTTTTACAACAGCACTTAAGTTATTTGGTGAATCTGCAGCATAAATATTGTTGGGATCCAGAACTGGTGGCATTCCATCAAGTGAGGCTGCATAAGCCGTATATGGAAAGAGCAAAGCTAAGAGAGCGATTATTACAACGTTTAGTTTTTTCACGCTTGAAGTAGCTCCGTCAAAGTGACAGGGGTAAAGCCTTTGGCATGTAAGTTCGACAAGAGCGTAGGCATGGCATCCAAAGTAACTTTATGACCTAAATGCATACTAATAATCGAACCATTCTTAACATTATTCATCACATTGCTTATGACGCTCTTCTTACTTGGATTCAAATAATCTTTGGAATCGACATCATAAGAAATACATTGGCCGTAACCATATTTTACTGCCGCAGCACGAATAGTTGCAGTTGAGAATTGCGTACCTGATGGTCGGAACCATGCTCCATGATTACCAATAAGTTTTTTCAGTTCAGCTGCGCACTGTGATATTTCGGCATCAACTTTTTTGGCTGAAATGGTTTTCATCTGCGTGTGGGTCATGGTGTGATTTCCCAAATCATGCCCTTCAGCAATTATCCGTGCAGCGATTGCTGGATCAGAAACTAACCATGTTCCAACGGCAAAAATTGAAACTTTAGTTCCAGTTGATTTAAAAATTTTTAGAAGTGGATCGGCAAAATCGGGAGCGCCTGCTCCGTGAAAAGTTAAAGCAACTTTGGCCACAGTTCGTGAGCCATGTGAAATATCGGTGCTTGCCGCTTCGGCTGCTGGTACTTGCCCAAGATCTAAAGCCCCAGCACCGAAAATGGCAGCTGCTTTAAGTACGTTTCGGCGAGTCAGTGACATGGTTTAAGCCTACCGCGCAGCTAATTACTTATATGTAGGCTCTACCTATGACAACCACTCATCCATTTGCGCAAAGAAGTGATCTTGATTTTGAACTCCCACCGTTTTCTCAGATTCGAAATGAGGATTACCTTCCAGCTTTTTACCAGGGGTGCGAGGAGCAGTTAGCCGAAGTTCAAGCAATTTTGAATACGTCAGGTGCTGCGACTTTTGAGAACACAATTGTTGCTCTGGAAAAAAGTGGCCAAATGTTAACGCGCACCTTGTTAGTGTTTTTCAATAAATCTTCAAGTGATACAAGCGATGCGCTGAATGCGATCGAAGAAGAGTTAGCTCCTAAATTAGCCGCTCATCATGATGCGATTAATTTAAATCCGCTTCTCTTTGCACGGATCAAATCTCTTTACGATACTCGCGAAGCCCTTGGCTTAAATACCGAGGATGCCTGGCTTTTAGAGCGTTACTACAAAGATCTAATTCATGCCGGTGCTCACCTGACTGAAACTGAACGGGAACGTTTGAAAGCCTTAAATGAAGAGCTTTCGAAGTTGCAAACTCAGTTTGCTAAAAATGTATTAGCCGATACAAATGATCTGGGTGTTCTTGTAGAAAACTTGGATGAATTAGATGGTTTGAGCGACAACCAAATTGCCTCTGCGGCTGCGGCGGCAAAAGATCGTGGCCATGAAGGTAAGTGGCTCATTGGAATGGTGAATTTTACGGGCAATCCAGTTTTAGATTCGCTGACTAATCGTGAACTGCGCAAGAAAATAATGAACTTATCCCTTGTTAAGGGTAATCGTGCAAATGATTACGACAACAAGCCTGTGTTATTAAAGATTGTGAAACTGCGTGCAGAACGGGCACGTTTGTTTGGTAAAAACACACATGCCGAATATGTAATCGCAGTTCAAACCGCTGAACATCCAGACAATGTTCACGCTATGTTGCGCAAAATTGCTCCAGCTGCCGTGCGCAATGCCAAAACTGAAGCGGAAGATTTAAAGAAATCTGCTGGAGCTGCGATTGAAAGCTGGGACTGGGGTTTCTACACCGAGCAAGTACGCCTTGAGAAATACAACATTGATACAACCAAGATGCGCCCTTACTTTGAACTTGAATCCGTTCTAAAAAATGGCGTCTTCTTTGCGGCTAACAAGTTATTCGGAATCACTTTTAAAGAGCGCCCGGACTTAGTTACGTATCACCCTGAAGCACGTGCTTTTGAAGTAAGTAATGCTGATGGAAGCAAACTTGGATTATTTATTGGAGATTTCTACACACGTGATTCAAAACGTGGCGGCGCGTGGATGAATAGTTTAGTGAGGCAGAATTTTCTATTTGATCAACTGCCGGTTGTAGTTAACAATCTCAATATTCCTAAACCTCCTGCTGGTAAGCCAACGCTGCTTACTTTCTCTGAAACTACAACTTTATTTCACGAATTTGGTCATGCCCTGCATGGACTGTTATCACAAGTGAAATACCCTCGAGTTTCAGGGACCAGCGTTCAACGTGACTTTGTGGAATTTCCATCACAAGTAAATGAAATGTGGATTTTGTGGCCAGAAGTTGTAGAAAGCTACGCGCGCCATCATGAAACTGGAGAAAAACTTCCACAGGAGTGGATAGATAATTTAGATAAGGCATCTACTTTCAATGAGGGACATGCAACTACTAGTTATTTAGCTGCAGCAATTCTTGATTTAGCGTGGCACTCACTTACTGTGGAAGAGGCAGCAAAAGTTACTGATGTAGAAGCTTTTGAAGCTCAAGCTATTAAGGATTACGGTTTGGATTTCGCACCAGTACCTACTCGCTATCGATCAACTTATTTCTCACATATTTTTGCTGGGGGCTACTCGGCCGGTTATTACGGTTACATCTGGTCTGAAGTTCTAGATGCCGATACCGTCGATTGGTTTAAAGAAAATGGTGGATTACAAAGCAAAAATGGTGAACATTTCCGAAATACACTTTTAGGTCGCGGCGGATCAATTGATTCAATGCAAATGTTTAGAAATTTCCGTGGGCGCGATTCAAGAATCGAGCCGCTGTTGAAGCGCCGCGGTTTGCTATAACTTTAAAAAGTTAAGTTAAAACTTAACCGGCAGAGCCAGAGCCCGATGGCCCAGCTTTGCGCTGAACTTGTGGAGCTCCACCGCTGCGTTGTCCGCCACGGATCTTTGATCCAGATTCAGAATGTGTCTGCGTGCCTGGTGCGCCTGGTTTATTTTTCTTTGCTTCAAGGGCAGCAAGCATTCTTGCTTTCATGTCATCATTCTTATCGGCCATGAGACAACCTTACTAGTTAACTTGAACTCTCTTTGTACTCACGTAAACGCTCAAGAACTTCAGATTCACGGTAGCGACGATGACCACCTAAGGTACGAATAGCCGTTAATTTGCCGGCCTTTGCCCATCGAGTGACAGTTTTTGGATTAACGTGAAATCGTTGCGCGACCTCTTTAGGAGTAAGTAGGACTTCAGCGCCTGGTAGTTGGGCCATGTCCATCCTTTCCTCACGGTGTCCGTATTGCGCCGTATTGTGGTGAAGTATTCCGATTTACTAGAGCGGGCGCAATATGAAATTTCTAATTAATTAGCCGATTCCAGCGCTTGTACGCGGCGCCAACGCGACATAAGTCGCTCGTAGCCCTGTCCGGCCATTAATCCATCGGCAGCTGCAAGACCTGCCACTGATTTCAAAACATCTTCAATTGAAGTATCGGCTTCCAAACCATCCTCGCCATTATCTCGAAGCGCTTTATCTAAATAAATTGCAAGCCCGCCGTAGTCGAGTTCGACAAATGATTTTGGATGAAACATTTCTAGCCAAGCAAGTAAATTTTCTAGATCTTGTTCAACTGGGCCTTCGCCAAAAGCTCCTAAAACTGTTTCGTGTGCAACTTGGGCTCTAGCTTTTGCCATCGCAATTGTTGT
Source organism: uncultured Actinomycetes bacterium (assembly GCA_903918325.1). Lineage (GTDB taxonomy): Bacteria > Actinomycetota > Actinomycetes > Nanopelagicales > Nanopelagicaceae > Planktophila. The sequence continues at coordinate 4,980 of CAIXDY010000111.1, read as the reverse complement.
GCGCGCCCTTGTAAATAGACCATCACTATTTTCGCCGCGTTCACGTTCTTCAGCAAGGAAAAGTAAAAACCATCGAGGCGGAATTACCCAGGTCTCATTTAAAATATGTGGAACTTTATCTTCCATTAAATCAACGCCGGCAGTTATTACTTCTTCCATTGCCGGTGAAACAAAATATGGAACAACAGTGCTCGGTAGTGAATCTTTAAAATTATCTAATGCTGCCCAACATCTAGTAGCCGTCGACCATGGTGCAACATAACGTTCGCCATCAATTTCTAAAATATGCACGCCATCTGGACGCCCAGCTGGTGGTTCGGGAACAACCGTGCGTTGTAATGCGAACTTTTCTTCATCGAAATAACTTTGTCCGGTGATATCAATCGATTGCCAACGCAAACGATCTGCAGCGTTAAATGCAGAAAGAGGTTCGTAAATACGAAGTGATGCTACGTACGGTGTAGGTCTCACGCACGTGGTATGTAATTGCCTTCGGCAAATGGATCGTCATCATCCCTATTACCTGAAGGTTCTACTTCGCCGTGAAGTTCTTTAGCAAGGCGATCTAAATCCATATCTTGTGAGTTATATTTCAAATCACGAGCTACTTTGGTCTGTTTTGCTTTGGCTCGGCCGCGACCCATAGTGCGAGCTCCTTCACTGTTGCGTGTTCGTCAGAGGCGTAGGTTATCGCGCTCTGTAGGTACCAACCAAAGTTGAGCGTGAATCGGTCGGCTTCCTCGCCTGTACAACGCCAGCGACCCAGGCTTTCATTCCCCGCGCAGCCAATGAACGCAGCGCTAAATCAGCCGAATCGGGGGAAAGAATGGCCGTCATTCCAATTCCACAGTTCCATGTTCGTTCCATATCTGCCTGTGGAACTCCACCCATTGTTGCCATGAACTCCATTTCAACTGGTAGCGACCACGTCGAGCGATCATAAAGTGCCATTAAGTGTTCAGGGATTACGCGCGCAGTATTTTCGGCGATGCCACCACCAGTGATGTGTGAAAAGCCGCGAAGTTTTCCTTGCATAGATTTAATCAGCGCTAAACAATCAAGGGCATAAATTTCAGTTGGAGTTAAAAATACTTCACCGGATGTTTTGCCATACTCGCTGACATGCGCATCTAACGATAATTGTGCGGTTTTAATAATGTGCCGAACAAGCGAAAACCCGTTTGCATGAAAACCGCTTGAAGGCATTGCCACTAAAACATCACCTTCTTGAACAAGGTGGGCACCTAACTGCAAGTCGGCATCTACAACACCAGTTGCCGCACCCGCGACATCAAACTCATCATCATCGAGCAAACCCGGATGTTCAGCAGTTTCGCCACCGATTAAAGCGGTTCCAGCTTTTTCACATCCTCGAGCAATTCCAGAAACAATATCTGCGATTCGCTCTGGAATAACTTTTCCTACAGCAATGTAATCAGTCATGAACAATGGTTCGGCGCCGCATACAACTAAATCATCAACAACCATTGCAACTAGATCTTCACCGATTGTGTCGTACTTACCAAGCGCGCGAGCAATTTCAGTCTTAGTTCCAACACCATCAGTTGAAGTAGCAAGTAAAGGGCGTTTCATATTCTTTAATGCACTTGCATCAAAGAGGCCGGCAAAACCACCGATTCCGCCCATCACTTCAGGGCGAGAAGCTTTAGCAATTGAGGCTTTCATTAATTCAACGGCGCGATCTCCCGCATCAATGTCTACTCCGGAATCTTTGTATGTGCTCATTTAATGACCGTGAACTTCCGTAATTTCAAGGCGCATCTTTCCTTCAGACATATCTGCCGGGATGCGAATGGGATACGTGCCCGTAAAACAAGCAGTACACAGCTTATTTTCACTTATTTGCGTCGATTCAATTAAGCCTTCAAGTGAGACATAGCCCAGCGAATCAGCACCAATCGAGCGACGAATTTCTTCAACTTCTAAACCGCTAGCAACTAATTCGGCACGAGTTGCGAAATCGATTCCATAAAAGCATGGCCACTTCACTGGTGGGGATGAAATGCGAACGTGAATTTCACGCGCTCCAGCCTCACGCAACATTCGAACAATTGCGCGCTGCGTATTTCCGCGAACAATTGAATCATCTACGACAACGATGCTCTTGCCCTCGATAATTTCACGCAGTGGGTTAAGTTTTAAACGAATACCTAATTGGCGAATCGTCTGTGAAGGTTGAATAAATGTACGACCCACATAAGAGTTTTTAACTAAACCCATTCCAAATGGAATCCCCGAAGCTTTGGCAAAACCAATCGCAGCTGGAGTTCCAGATTCGGGTACTGGAATAACTAAATCGGCTTTGACTGGTGCTTCCTTAGCTAAGCGCTCACCAATTCGAACTCGAGTGGCGTGAATACCTTGACCTGCAATTGTTGTATCTGGACGTGCTAAATAAACATATTCAAATAGACAGCCTTTAGGTTCAGCCGCAGCCCAACGTACTGAACGCACTCCGCTGGCATCAATCGCAATAAACTCTCCGGGTTCGATTTCGCGAACAAAAGCTGCACCGACAATATCTAAGGCCGCACTTTCAGATGCAACTACCCAACCGTTTTCTAATTTCCCAAGAACCAATGGACGGACTCCATGGCGATCGCGAGCGGCATACAACGTTTGCTCATCCATAAATACAAGTGAAAAAGCACCTTGCAGTTGCGGCAGAACTGAGATTGCGCTGGCCTCTACATTTTTTTCATTTTGTAATGAAATAAGCGCCGTCATAATTTCAGTATCTGTCGTAGCTCCACGCTCTCGCGCAGATGTTGGTTCAAGTTTTTGTACTATTTCAGCTAAGTCGCCCGTATTTGTGAGGTTTCCATTATGGGCTAAAGCCAGTGTTCCGTACTTAGTTGGGCGCAAAGTTGGTTGGGCATTTACCCATGTGCTTGACCCAGTAGTGCTGTATCGACAATGTCCAATAGCTAAGTTGCCAGGCAAGGTTGCTAAATCACTTTCAGTAAATACTTGTGAAACTAAACCCATATCTTTATAAACTAAAATTCTGCTTCCATCACTTGTTGCAATTCCGGCAGATTCGGTACCGCGATGTTGCAGTGCATACAGGCCATAAAAAGTTAATTTCGCAACTTCTTCACCTGGTGCCCACACACCAAAAACACCACATGCGTCCTGAGGGCCTTTATCTTCGCCCAAGATGTTGTGATTGAGTAATCCGTCAGGGCGTCTCATGGTCGCATCCTAAGTGGTAAATATTCTGAAAGATCGGCACGTACTCCTGAAGCAATGATGTCGCCGTTGTCGAGGGCTTGTGCCCAGGTTACTTCGCCATCAGCTAGTGATAGCCAAGTCAATGCATTCATTTCAATAACGTTAGCTGGAGTGCCACGGGTGTGCGTTGGACCTTCTCCGCATTGAACTGCGCCATACGGCGGAACGCGAACTTCAATTGCACGTCCGGGAGCTTTAGCCGTTAAAAGCGCCAACGTACTTTTCACATCTTCTAGAATTTTCACATCGCGCATAAACATCACCCAAACAACCGTGGGAAAGTTGAAGTATGGGCAGCGCTTAATTCAGTCAAAGAAATTACCGCATCGTTGATTATTAACGAATCACCACCAGTAGTTCCAAGCTTTGTAAGTACAATTTCATATTGTGTCGATAGCGCAGTTAATTTAGCCACATCACTTGGTTCGACGGCAACAATCACGCGGCCAGGTGTTTCGCTCAATAAATCGATTGCTGGATTTTCAAGCGAAATTGTCGCGCCAACGTTGTATCGCAAAACCATTTCGGTCAGACCCGCTGATAAACCACCTTGGCTCAAATCGTGGGCTGCAGTAAAGAATGAATTACCCGTTAGAAGTAACTCTATTAAGCGCATTTCACGGGCTAAATCGGCATCTGGAGATTGGCCTACGCGTTGTCCATGCAAGAAAGCCCATTCGCTTCCAGCTAAATCTTCCTGCGTTTGACCTAGAAGAAAAAGATCTAAACCAGATTTCTTATAACTCATAGGAGTGCGTTTGCGAACATCTTGAATTACGCCAAGAACGCCGATTACTGGTGTTGGCAAAATTGCAACTGAACCGGTTTGGTTATAAAAAGAAACATTTCCACCGGTGACAGGTAGACCCATCTCCAAACACCCATCAGCTAAACCTCTTACTGATTCGGCGAACTGCCACATCACACCTGGATCTTCAGGTGAGCCAAAGTTCAAACAATTTGTTACTGCCAATGGACGTGCGCCTGCCGTTGCAATATTTCGCGCAGCTTCGGCTAATGCCAACTTTGCACCTTGATAAGGATTTAAATATGACCAGTTTGCATTTGCATCCGTCGAGATTGCAACACCTAAATTAGTTGTCTCATCCAATCGCACCATTCCAGAATCATCTGGTTGTGACTGAATAGTGTTTCCTTGAACATATTTATCATATTGGGCAGTTACCCAAGATTTATCGGCCAAGTTAGGTGCGCCAGCTAGTTTAAGAACTGCTGCTTTAATTTCTGTAGAAGTTTGTGGCATTGGCACATTAACTTTTTGGGAATTTACTTCATTGATATACGCAGGTTGTGCGAGTGGGCGGTTATAGACCGGACCCTCATGTGCAACAGTTCTTGGTGGAACATTGACGATAACTTCATCATTCCAAGTAATTTCTAAACGATCCCCATCGGTTACTTCACCAATGACGGTGACAGTTACATCCCATTTCTTACAAATCTCTAAAAAGCGAGCTATGTTGCTGGGTTCAACAATTGCGCACATGCGCTCCTGTGACTCTGACATCAAAATTTCTTCGGGAGAAAGTGAAGGATCGCGCAAAGGAACTCTATCCAGCGCTACTTTCATGCCCCCGCTGCCACCTGAAGCTAATTCACTCGTGGCGCACGATAAGCCCGCACCGCCAAGATCTTGAATTCCAACAACTAAATCTTCTGCAAAAATTTCAAGCGAACATTCAATTAGTACTTTTTCGACAAATG
>CAIXDY010000110.1 GCA_903918325.1 uncultured Actinomycetes bacterium | reverse complement strand
TAAGCACAGCCATGCAGCTTTGCGGCCGCGCCAACCAACGGTCACGCGAGCGTGTAAATATGCTGCATAAGCGACCCACGTGATGAATGCCCAAGTCTCCTTTGGATCCCAACCCCAATAACGTCCCCACGCACTTTCTGCCCAAATTGCACCGGCAATAACTGCAAAAGTCCAGAGTGGGAAAACAAATGCAACTAGTCGATATGAAAGTTGATCCAAAACTTCTAGCGATGGCAAACGTTTTGCCCATGCAGTTCGTTCGCCCTTGGCCTCCATTGAATCTAAATATAAATATGCTGCCGCGATGACATTGGCTAGCAAGAAAACTCCACCCGAAATAATCGCCGCAGAAACGTGGATTACTAACCACGTTGATTTAAGCGCAGGCACAAGTGGTGCACTCGGACGATAAAGAACCGCAACCGCAGTTCCAAGAGTTAGTAAGACCGCGATTGAAACTAAAAGACCCAACCATCGTAGATCATATTTGCGAAGGGCAAATAAATAAGCACCTGAAAAAGCCATTGCGCCAGTAATCGAGAACTCATACATATTGCCCCAAGGCACACGGCCGGCAGATATTCCACGTGAAATAACTCCAGCAACTAATAAGAGAAATCCTAAAATCATCATTGCTGTAGCAATTCGCGCGATTTTTTCAGTCCGTTTGTAATCTAAAGTCTTTTTTGACTCTTCGGTTGTGATGCGTACTGCCCACGCTGTTTCATATGCATGCGCAAAAAATGAGAGTGTATAAACTGCCATCGCAGAGTAAATAAAATAATTAGAGATAAAAGCCCAATTACGTGACATTTATTTCTCTCCCTTAAGCATCGCGATGAATTCTGCCATTTCAACTTCCAAACCAGGTGCTGCATTTTTAGCTAAACCAGCTACTTCTACCGATTCACCAACGCGAATCCAAATTCGACGCCTTCTTGTAAATAGTGAAGCTAGCAAACCAAGGATGGCAACAATAGCGCCGAGCAAGGCAAAGTTCTTCCCAGGGTCATCAACGATCTGCAAGTTAACCCACTGCTGATAACCCTCGAAAGTTATAGAGCCTTGAGGGTAAGTAAAAACCTCACCAGGCTTTAAGGATTTCAAGCCCACCTGCTTCATCTTTGAGGTATCAATGCGATAAACAGATTGTGGAACGCCACTATCTAGACCTAAATCACCTATCCAAGCTGACAATAAAAGTCTGGGATCGAGCGCTTCAGGGAAAGCGCTAATCGCACCGTTTCCATTGCTGCGTTGATACGTAGGAACAAATGAACCAACAAAACCAATTTGCGGATTAGCATCGGGAACCTTGATTGCGCCAATAGAGCGCAAATTTGAATCTTGCGGCAAGAATGGAACTGGACCTTGCATCGCGACATTTCCAGTTGAATCTCGAACTGTTACTACTGGTGAATAACCATTTGCCTGTAAATAAATTTTAGTATTGCCAAGCGTCAAAGGCGAATTCACTTTAATTACTTGCTTAGTAATCTTGGAAGTGCCACCTTGTGAAAAACTAACATTCAATGTGTAGTCTTCTGGGGAATTAGTTTCAACATTGTATTTAGCTTTAAATTTATCCACCGTAATAATAAAGCTTGGAAGATTTCCCTCCTTGAATAGTTTTCCATACTGTAGTGAGTCATAACTGGTTGGAGTATTAACGAAGCGCTCACCCACGTTGAGAATCGCTTCACCGCGCATTCCAAATAAAGAACTAAATGAAATTCCGAGCAAAATTAAAATAAGTGCTAAATGAAAGAAAAGGTTTCCAGTTTCACGCATAAAACCTTTTTCAGCTGATATCGAGCCATCAACTTCTAAAACGCGGAAACGCTTAGATTTAAACCAACTCCGTGCTTTATCTAGTTCATTACCGTCTGATTTCCAGGTTGAGAATAACTCCATCCGATCCAAATTCTTAGGTGTTCGTGGAGGCAGCGCACGTGCACCGTGAAAATGTTCAATAGTTCGGGGTAATACACAGCCAATTAGCGAGATAAAAAGCAAAATATAAATTGCGCTAAACCATGGCGATCCGTAGACATCGAAGAGGGATAAGCGATCCATTAACTTTGAAAGTCCGGGCGAGCTCTTGAACGCGGCACTAACGGCCATAGGGTTTTGTGTGCGCTGTGGGATGAGGGACCCCGGAATTGATGCAAATCCTAAAAACATCAGAAGGATCAGGGCGGTGCGCATGCTTGTTAATTGGCGCCATGCGTAACGAATTAAGCCCACGCTGCCTAGCTCTGGAAGATCAATTTGTTGACTCAATTAAATCACCGGGATGAAATCTGAAATGAGTGAACGAAGTGAGTTCATAATCTGCCCCCACGTGCCAGTAACTTGCAAAAGACCGATTGCAATCAGAAAAAAGCCACCAATTTTTGAAATTAGATCTCCGCGTCGAACCAAAAACCTCCGAAGCCTCTGTGAGCGATCAAGAAATAGACCTGATGCGATAAAAGGTAGACCCAGCCCAAGGCAGTAACCAAGGGAGAGAATTGCCCCGCGCAAGGCACTGGATTCCGTAAATGCCAAAGTCTGAACTGCAGCAAGGGCTGGACCAATGCATGGTGTCCAACCAACTCCAAATAAGAAGCCCAGAATTGGAGCTCCGATTAATCCCCCGGTTGTTTTCATGGCGGGACGAAAAGTTGGCGCCATTGGAAACTTACCCAGAAATAGAAAGCCTAAGAAAATAGT
>CAIXDY010000109.1 GCA_903918325.1 uncultured Actinomycetes bacterium | reverse complement strand
ACGATTTATCGACAAGTATCCACAGTGTGACGGTGTGCTGGCCGTTGGAGGCGATGGACTTTTCCATCTAGTTCTGCAAAAAATCACACCTGCGCAAATTCCTTTAGGGGTTATTCCCGCTGGAACTGGAAATGATTTTGCAAGAACTTTAGGGTGGCCTATCGAAAGCATTGATGCGTTACTCGACACGGTACTAACTAAGAAAGCGCGAAGAGTTGATTTAGGCCTAGTCGATGGCGAATGGTTTGGTGCAATTCTTTCTACAGGTTTCGATTCAATTGTTAATGAAAAAGCTAATGCAATGTCCTGGCCAAAGGGACCAATGAAATACAACGTTGCGATAGCTATGGAGCTCCCTCGTTTTAAACCTCGACATTATGAAATCACGCTCGATGATCGCACAATTTCCACCGAGGCAATGCTGATTGCGGTCTCTAATGGACGCTCATATGGTGGCGGGATGTTAGTGTGCCCGAACGCTGACATCACCGATGGGCTTTTCGATGTGATGGTTCTACACCCGATATCTAAATTGGAGTTCACTAAAGTATTTCCAAGAGTTTTCAAGGGAACCCACATTACACATCCAGCTGTAGAAATCGTTCGGAGTAAACGAGTCACCATTACCGCTAAAGCCGTGGCATATGCCGATGGGGAACGGGTTGGCCAGTTGCCAATCTCAGCTGAATGTATTCCTGGTGCACTTGCTACATGGACACCATGACAACTCCAGCCGAAAAATTTGCAGCCTCTAAATTACGTCAGCAGTTCAAGGAAACGACGGCCTTTGTGCAGAGTTTCGATTTTGAATTCGACCCTTTTCAAATTGCCGCTTGCCATGCCGTTGAAGAGGGGAGTGGCGTACTTGTAGCCGCACCCACCGGGGCTGGTAAAACTGTTGTTGGAGAATTTGCGGCCCACTTAGCTTTAAAACTGGGGAAGAAATGTTTTTACACAACGCCCATTAAAGCTTTATCAAATCAAAAATACTCCGAGTTTGCGGAAAAATTTGGCGAAGATCGCGTGGGTCTACTCACTGGTGACACGAGTATCAATGGTGAAGCAGATATTCTGGTAATGACGACTGAAGTTTTACGAAACATGTTGTATGCAGGCTCGAACACTTTAACAAATCTGGGTTTCGTTGTGATGGATGAAGTCCACTACCTCGCCGATAAGTTTCGAGGCGCAGTGTGGGAAGAAGTTCTCATACATCTCATGGAAAGCGTTCAAGTCATCTCGCTCTCGGCCACAGTATCTAACGCCGAAGAATTTGGGGAGTGGTTAGCTGAAGTTCGCGGCAATACTCAAGTTATTGTTAGCGAAATTCGCCCAATTCCGCTCTATCAACATGTCTTAATTGGTAACCGACTCCTGGATTTATTTGAAAAACCAGGACAAATAAACCCTGAGATTCTCCAGCGAGAGCGCGAAGCTGTTCGTAAAGCCTCTATCAGTAGGCATCGTCGCGGGCGGTTCAACGAACCTCACGATCGATTGACGCGTGCTGACATAATCGAAAAACTTCAACGTCAGAATCTGCTTCCTGCAATTACTTTTATTTTCTCCCGCATCGGCTGTGATGCCGCAGTTAAACAGTGCTTGCACGCTGGGCTTCGCTTAACTTCCACTGAGGAGAGAATGGAAATTCGGGCGACCGCACTTAAATATACTCAAAACATCGCAGAAGAAGATTTGGAAGTCCTGGGTTTTACTGATTGGCTCACGGCCTTGGAACGCGGAGTAGCAGCGCACCATGCAGGTTTACTACCGAGTTTT
>CAIXDY010000108.1 GCA_903918325.1 uncultured Actinomycetes bacterium | reverse complement strand
GGTCGTGCAGAAAAGACTACGAAGACAAGCACACCTGCACTTAAGGGTTCACCACAACGACGCGGAGTATGCACTCGCGTTTATACAACGACCCCTAAGAAACCAAACTCTGCACTTCGCAAAGTTGCACGTGTTCGACTTACCAGTGGCATGGAAATCACTGCATACATTCCTGGTGAAGGTCATAACTTGCAAGAGCACTCCATTGTTCTTGTTCGTGGTGGTCGTGTAAAAGATCTACCAGGTGTTCGTTACAAGATCATTCGCGGATCACTAGATACACAAGGTGTTAAGAACCGTAAGCAATCACGTTCTCGCTACGGAACCAAGAGAGAGAAGAAGGCTAGCTAATGCCACGTAAAGGTCCGGTAGTTAAGTCTCCAGTTGTTTCAGATCCTGTTTACAACTCACCAGTTGTTACTGCGCTAATTAACCGCGTACTACTTCATGGAAAGCGTTCCACTGCAGAAAGCATTGTGTACGACGCACTTGAAGGTTGCCGCAAGAAGACTGAAGTAGATCCACTTATTACTTTGAAGCGCGCACTAGATAACATCAAGCCAGCCGTTGAAGTTCGTTCACGTCGTGTTGGTGGAGCTACATATCAGGTACCTGTAGAAGTTAAAGCAGGCCGCTCAACAACTTTGGCACTTCGCTGGTTAATCGACTACTCACGTTCACGTCGTGAAAAGTCAATGGCAGAGCGTCTAATGAATGAATTAATCGATGCAAGCAATGGCCTTGGTGCTGCGGTAAAGCGTCGCGAAGATACTCACAAAATGGCTGAAGCTAACAAGGCTTTCGCTCATTACCGCTGGTAATCACTAACTAACCCACGAATTTAGAAACGACGAGAAGAGGAATATAAGTGTCAGCAGTAGAGAACATCGATCTAGCTACGGTTCGCAATATTGGAATCATGGCTCACATCGACGCGGGCAAAACCACTACTACTGAGCGCATCCTTTTCTACACAGGCATCAACTACAAAATCGGTGAAGTGCACGAAGGTGCAGCAACGATGGACTGGATGGAGCAAGAGCAAGAGCGCGGTATCACTATTACTTCTGCGGCAACTACTTGTATGTGGGATAAGCATCTGATCAACATTATTGATACACCAGGTCACGTGGACTTCACTGTTGAAGTAGAGCGTTCACTTCGTGTTCTAGATGGTGCAGTTGCAGTATTCGATGGTGTTGCCGGTGTTGAGCCACAATCAGAAACAGTGTGGCGTCAAGCAGATCGTTATTCAGTTCCTCGTATTTGTTTTATTAACAAGCTAGACCGCACAGGTGCATCATTCGATAAGTGCGTAGGCATGATCAAGGATCGCCTAAACGCAGTTGCTCTTGTTCTACAGCTTCCAATTGGTAACGAATCAGATTTCCTTGGAGTTGTTGATCTCATTGCAATGAAGGCGCTGACATGGCGCGGAGAAACACAAAAGGGCGAAGATTACACAATCGAAGAAATCCCTGCAGACATGCTCGACAAGTGCAAGCAAGCTCGTCATGACATGATCGAAACTCTTTCAGAGCATGATGATCTTTGTATGGAAAAGTACCTAGAAGGTATTGAACTTACAGATACAGAAATTATTGCTGGTATCCGTCGTGCAACTCTTGCTGCAAAGCTCACTCCAGTTCTAACTGGTTCAGCTTTTAAGAACAAGGGTGTTCAGCCAATGCTTGATGCAGTAGTTCGCTACTTGCCAAGCCCACTAGATGTGGAATCAACCGTTGGTACAAGCATGAATGATGCTTCAGTTGAGGTTATCCGTCACCCAGATAACAAGGAGCCATTTGCAGCCCTTGCTTTCAAGATCATGACTGACCCTCACCTAGGAAAGCTCACATTTATCCGCGTGTATTCAGGTGTTCTACAAACTGGTTCAACAATTCTTAACTCTAATAAGGATCGTAAAGAGCGCATCGGAAAGATTTACCAGATGCACGCTAACAAGCGCGAAGAACGCGACAATGTTGGCGCAGGAATGATTGTTGCCGTTATGGGTCTTAAGGACACAACAACTGGTGAAACTCTTTGTGATCCTGCAAAGCCAGTAGTACTTGAATCAATGGATTTCCCAGCTCCAGTTATCTCAGTTGCTATTGAGCCAAAGACAAAGGGCGACCAAGAAAAACTTGGCGTAGCTATTCAGCGTCTTTCTGAAGAAGATCCAACTTTCCACGTAAATACTGATGAAGAAACCGGCCAGACAATCATTGCTGGTATGGGTGAACTTCACCTTGAAATCCTTGTAGACCGTATGCGTCGCGAATTTAAGGTTGAAGCAAATGTTGGTAAGCCACAAGTTGCTTACCGCGAAACATTGCGCAAAGCCGTTGCACGTCACGACTACACACACAAGAAGCAGACTGGTGGTTCTGGTCAGTTCGCAAAGATTCAGATTGCAGTCGAGCCACTTCCAACTGGTGAAGTTGAAGGCGGATATGAATTCGTAAATAAAGTCACTGG
>CAIXDY010000107.1 GCA_903918325.1 uncultured Actinomycetes bacterium | reverse complement strand
TTTGCATAATGTTCTCAAAGTTGCTGACCCTACGATTGTTGTTGTCGTTGATGCGGGGCAAACTCAAGTATCGGATCCAGTAGTGACTCAGAAAGCTATGGCACTTGAAGCAAAGATGGCGAAAGAAAACGGAGTTACCAAAGTTATTTCATATTGGAGCTCAGGCGGTTCAGATTCGCTGAAATCAACTGACGGAAAAGCTGCCTACATTCTTGTTTATACAAGCGCGGAAGCATTTACTCCCTCAAGCCAAACTATTGGCGCTACTTTTCAGAAAAACTATGACGGCACATTTGAGGGATTGAAACTATATGCCGGTGGCGTTGGCGTCATTGGAAACGCTATAAATAAAAAGATAGCTAAAGATTTGAGCCTCTCTGAGGCTATTTCTATTCCTGCAACTTTCATTTTGCTGGCATTTGTCTTTGGCGCCATGACTGCATCTGCAATGCCACTAATTGTTGGAGTCGCAGCAATTCTCGGAGCTTTCTTTATTCTCTTCTTAATTTCACTCTTTACTAGCGTCAGTATTTACGCCCTGAACCTCACTACGGGTATGGGTCTTGGCTTAGGTATCGACTACGCACTTTTAATGGTGAATCGTTTCCGCGAAGAACTTCATCATGGTAAAAACGTTGAAGATTCGATCATCACAACATTAAAGACTGCTGGAAAAACGGTTTTCTACTCTGGCCTTACGGTTTTAGTAACTTTGTTATCACTTACCTTCTTCCCACTTCCATTCCTTAAGTCATTTGGTTATGCAGGAGTCTCAGTTGTTGCTCTAGCAGTTATCGGTGCACTCTTTGGTCTTCCTCCGATTCTTGCAATGGTGGGATCGAAAGTAGATAAGGGAGTCATTCGTAAATCGGCAATCACTCCGAAAGAAGATGGTCGCTGGGCACAGACAGCGCGTATGGTGATGAAGCGTCCAGTAGTAGTCGTTCTGCTTGCTCTTATTGTTCTTGGTCTTTTCGCTTCACCGATTAAAGATATTGCTTTCTCACAAGGTGACTCACGCATATTGCCAGCAAGTAATCCCGCGGCGATTGCTACTGCAGTACAAGCATCGCGATTTGCAGGCCAAACTGGTAATCCAATTGAAATTATCGTAATAAATGGCGCTGGACGCGATGCAGAGATTGCCGATTACACCGCTAAAGTTGAAAAAGTCAGTGGCGTTGTAACGGTTGCACCACCTCAAACTTATAAATCAGATGTTCGAATCGTGGCATTCGAATCGATGTTGCCGCGTACTCCACAAGCACAAAAAATGATTCATGAGATCCGCGCTATCGCTGCCCCTCAAGGAACACTCATTGGTGGCGTAGCCGCTGATTACACCGATTCACAGGACGGTATTGCACATACTCTGCCGTGGGCACTGGGTTGGATTGCAGTCAGCGTTCTTATTTTAATTTTCATTTTCACTGGCTCAATCATCTTGCCAATCAAGGCAGTCATTCTCAATTTCCTATCACTTGGGGCGACTATGGGTGTGCTCACTTGGGTATTTATTGATGGCCACTTGCAATGGTTAGTCGGTTCATTCACGGTAACCGGGACACTCGATACATCGATTGGCATTTTAATCTCTGTTGTTGTTTTCGGTCTTTCTATGGACTACGAACTCTTCTTGCTTTCTAGAATCCGTGAAGAACATTTAGCGGGTAAAACTAATGTTGAAGCAGTTGCAACTGGTTTACAGCGATCAGCAAGAATTATCACTGCAGCCGCGTTGCTTCTTGCGGTTGTCTTTGCTGCTTTTGTTACTAGCGGAGTTACATCTATTAAGTCCATGGGCTTTGGTGTTGCACTTGCCGTAATACTTGATGCAACAATCGTACGAGCTCTATTAGTGCCCGCGCTGATGCGTTTATTTGGTGAACGTAACTGGTGGGCACCTAAGTGGATGCAACGTTTTACTATTGACCACTAAGCAACATTTAATCGGTGTCCCCGGCGGGAGTTGAACCTGCGACCTACCGCTTAGGAGGCGGTTGCTCTATCCACTGAGCTACGGGGACCAGCATTGTGCAGAGGCAATCTTGTCATGAATTAATGGCCAGGTTAGACTGGCAAAAACAATCGAAAAGGATCCAATTTCCTCATGCAGAGCAGCGTGGAATAACCGTGAAGAAAGATTTTGATGTCGTCATCATCGGTTCCGGTTTTGGTGGATCTGTTTCAGCGCTTCGTCTGCGTGAAAAGGGTTACAGCGTTGCCGTTCTTGAAGCGGGAAAACGCTTTCGCGATAAGGACTTTCCTAAAACATCGTGGAGAATTAATAAGTTTTTGTTTGCGCCTAAAGCCGGTCTATATGGAATTCAAAGAATTCATGTCCTACCCGATGTCTTAGTTTTAGCTGGTGCTGGCGTTGGTGGCGGCTCTTTGGTTTATGCCAATACTTTGTATCAACCAGGTGATCAATATTTTACGGATAAGCAATGGGCAAGTATTACTAATTGGAAAGAAGAGCTTGAACCTTGGTTTGATCAAGCGCGCAGAATGTTAGGTGTTACTGAGAACCCATATTTTTCTAACAGCGATCAAGCCATGAAAGATGTGGCCGAAGAGATGGGTGTAGGGCATACATTTAAAATGGCTCCCCTTGGAATTTACTTCGGTGATGGCAAAGGTGTTGCTAGCAAAGATCCATTTTTTGGTGGCGTTGGGCCTGATCGAAATGGTTGTGCGCAATGTGGTGCTTGTATGACTGGTTGTCGCTTCAATGCAAAAAATACTTTACCGAAAAATTATTTAGGTCTAGCTGAAAAAGCTGGCGCGCAAGTTTTTCCAATGACAACTGCAACTAAAATTGAGCAACGTTCCGGCGGCGATTGGAAGATTACAACACGCAAGACCGATGATTGGTTGGGCGATAGAGGGACTACATTTTTTGCCAAGGAAGTAATAGTTGCCGCTGGAACTTTCAATACGCAAAAGCTGCTGCACAAAATGAAAGATGACCACGTACTGCCTCGCATTTCAAATCGTTTAGGCGATTTATCCCGCACAAATAGTGAAGCTCTCACAGGTGCGCTGATGTCGAATACTGATATTGATTTCAGCGATGGCAGCGCGATTACTTCTTCATTTTTCCCTGACGAACATACCCACATAGAACCCGTTCGTTATGGCAAAGGCTCTAATTTAATGGGGCTGCTTCAAACTTTGATGACCGATGGTTATTCCTCAACTGAGCGACGCAAACAATGGTGGAAACAATTTATTGCTAATCCAACGTTGTTATTGAAAATTCTTAATGTACGTCAATGGAGTGAGCGAACTGTCATTGCCCTAACCATGCAAAACGTCGATTCATCGGTTTCAGTTCGAGGCAAGCGCTCAGTATTTGGGTGGCACTTAACTTCTACTAATGATCCAGAGCATCCCAATGCCACCTACATTCCTGCAGCAAATGAAGCTGTGAAAAGGATTGCGCAAAAACATGGCGGAATTGCCGGTGGTCATATTGGAGATTTAATCAATGCCCCTTTTACGGCTCACTTTGTCGGCGGCTGCGTTATCGGAAGTAATTCAAATGAAGGTGTGATTGATCCGTATCACCGGGTTTGGAACTATCCAACTTTGCATATTGTTGATGGTTCAACAATTACGGCAAATCTTGGTGTGAATCCCTCGTTAACAATTACTGCCCAAGCCGAACGCGCTTTATCATTATGGCCAAACAAGGGCGAAGCCGATGTGCGACCACAACAAAGTCAGCCTTATAAGAAATTGAAAGCCGTTGCTCCGCACGCACCATTTGTTCCAGCCGGAGCTCTTGGCGAACTAAAGATTAGTTAGGGGCTTGATATGGAATCTTGGGCGCTAGTAACTGGAGCTACGGCTGGTATTGGTGAAAGTTTTACACGCTTGCTCGCCAAAAATGGATACAACATCATCTTGGTTGCGCGTGATCTGGCACGTTTACAAGAGCGAGCTCGTGCACTTGAAACAAAATTTGAAATCTCAACTGTAGTAATCCAAGCTGATTTATCAACCGATGCTGGATGTTTGACGATAGAAAACTACATTGCTAATAACCAAATTGATGTGCTAATTAATAATGCTGGATTCGGAATCAATAAGGCTTTTACCCTGAGTCAGATTGATGTTGAAGAACAATTACTCAGTGTTTTGGTGCGAACTCCCATGCGCTTAATGCACGTCGCCCTTGTTGGCATGAAAGCGCGCAACAAAGGTGTGATCATTAATGTTTCATCGGTCGCAGGCTGGATCGCAGGTGGCACCTATAGTGCATCAAAGTCTTATTTAACGGTGCTCTCTGAATCACTACACACAGAACTTGCCACAACCAATGTAAAAATCTGCGCACTCTGCCCAGGTTTTACTCGCACTGAATTTCATGAGCGGGGTCGAATGTCTATGAAGGGGTTGCCACGATTTATGTGGCTAAATTCCGACACATTGGTTGCAACTGCATGGAAGCATGCAGTTTCCGGCAAGGCAGTCAGTGTTCCTGGTTGGCAATATCAACTTCTTACTTTTGTGATGCGTAATGCTCCGCGCTCCATGGTTCGTACTATCGGAATGAACGTCCGCGTCAAACAACGTAAGTGATGGGTAATTCACAGTCATTTCATAGACCCTTGGGCGGGTTATCAGGAGTTTTACAGGATTGATTCACTACTATTACCCCATATCCAATGGAGGTTTTATCTGATGCGTAAATTCGCTTCTGTCGCAGTTGCATTACTCGTTGCCGGTGGAGTTATGGTCGCCGCCCCTGCACAAGCTGCAGCAAAAATTTCAAATGGCGTTGCCTGTACAAAGATCAACTCAACTACAACAGTGAGTGGAAGCAAGTACAAGTGCGCTAAGAATCCATTGACGACTAGTACCAAGTTGACATGGCTTTCACTTGATTGCCTTAACTCGGCTGCTGCTTACACCAAAGCGCAAAAGGATTCAGTAGTACTTTCGGCAAATCTTGCCGCACAGATTCCAGTGATCGATGTTGGTATTGCTACTGAAACCGCACACAAAGCTGAGATTCAAACTAAACTTGATGCCGACACTATTCGATTAACTACAGCGCAAACAAAGTTAGCTGCTGCCACTAGTGCTGCCGATAAAAAAGCCTATACAAGCGCAGTCTCTGGTTGGACTGCAGCGGTGCGTTCTTACACAAGTACAATCAATCGCATCACCGTTAACATTCGTAAGCTCGAAGCGGCAAAACTTGCAGCGACTAACCAGCCTGCACAGTTAAAAGCCGATGTTGCTAACACAAAAGCAAATGCTGCTTTGATTTGTAGCAAGGGTTTCTAGCCCTTACTTATTAGTTAAGAAAGCCCCGTTAGAAATAACGGGGCTTTCCCTATTCTTAAAGGGATTTCACCTAACCTAGATTGAGTAAATGCCCGCACGAATTCTTCGGATACTCGGGCCCAGCCTGTTGCTCCTGCACTTCCTCCAACATTTCTTGCCGGTTGGTAAGAATAAATGGAGTGAGCTTTATCTGTATAACTCCATACCCTTAATCGCAATTGGCGCAATCATTCTTGCCGAGCACATTAACGATCGGCTCACTCAGCCACTCTTAGCCGCCGCTTTCTTCTTATGGTTTATCGGATCGGTTATCTCCAGTAGTTCCAGTTACACATCGATTTCAGCCACGCTTTCAAATACGGCTTACTTGTTGTTTTATCCCTTTGCAATTATTGCCTTGCCACGATTAATAAGTCCGGGGCGCAAGTTCAGCATTCTTGAGCTCTTTGACGCTTCAATCGTGGGCCTAGGTTTAAGTGTTTTAG
>CAIXDY010000106.1 GCA_903918325.1 uncultured Actinomycetes bacterium | reverse complement strand
CTTCTGGTGGCAACACATTTACTAGGTTCAACTTTGGTGTGGATTGCAGCGTGGCAAATCTGGTTATCTGTTCAGCGTAAAGAAATGGGAATCATCCGATGAGTTCACTTGTAGGTTGGTCTGAGTTAGATGATCGCGCAGTTGCCTATGCCCGCGCACTGGCCGCCGATGCGGTACAGAAAGTAGGCAATGGTCACCCTGGTACGGCGATGTCCTTGGCACCGGTTGCATATAACTTATTTCAACGGCACCTAGTTCACGATCCTTCGGATGCACAATGGTTAGGCCGAGATCGATTTATTTTGTCATGTGGGCACTCATCTTTGACTCTATATATTCAACTGTACTTAAGTGGTTATGGCCTCGAGTTAAAAGATTTACAGGAGTTTCGCACGTGGGGCTCGTTAACTCCTGGTCACCCAGAATATGGACACACTGTTGGCGTTGAAATGACCACTGGTCCACTAGGACAAGGTGTTGCTACTGCCGTCGGAATGGCTATGGCCTCTAGATATGAACGTGGTTTATTGGATCCGGATGCTCCATCCGGTGCTTCACTTTTTGACCACAATATTTGGGTGATCTGTTCAGATGGTGATTTGCAAGAAGGTGTGAGCGCCGAAGCTTCATCACTTGCTGGAACTCAACAACTTTCCAATTTGAAAATTATTTATGACGATAATCGCATTTCAATTGAAGGTGATACGCACAATTCATTTACCGAAGATGTTTCGGCGCGATATCGCGCATATGGCTGGCATGTAATTGATGTTGCTGCTTCAAAAGATGGAAATGTGGATTTAGCGGCATTGGACGCGGCGATGACGGCGGCCGGGAAAGAAACTAAACAACCAACTTTAATCCGCATGAAATCAGTCATTGCTTGGCCAGCGCCTAAAGCCCAAGGTACTGCGGGTTCACATGGTTCAGCTTTAGGTGATGAGGAAGTTGCGGCAACAAAAACCGCTTTGGGTTTAAATCCTGAAGAAAAATTTGCGATGCCACAGGCAGTTTTAGATCATGCTCGACTTGTAAAATCTCGTGGTGCTCAATTGCGAAGTGCGTGGGATCTAAAGTTTTCTGCATGGGAGAAAAATAATCCAGAGAAAGCAGTTCTACTTTCCAGACTTCGCACTAAATCTTTGCCTGCAGGTTGGGATGCCGATATTCCGATTTTTGCACCAGGTAAGGATGTTGCAACTCGCGCAGCTTCTGGACAAGTTATTAATGCAATCGCTGCCCACTTACCTGAGTTTTGGGGTGGATCGGCAGATTTAGCCGGTTCAAATAACACCAGCATTGAGAACGGCGGTTCATTCCTGCCGGCTACTAGTGAAATTAAAGGTGCTCATCCTTACGGTCGAATCATTCACTTTGGAATCCGCGAACATGCCATGGGATCGATTCTCAATGGCATTGCCCTTCACGGTTTAACGCGTGCCTTCGGTGGAACGTTTGCCGTTTTTAGCGATTACATGCGTGGAGCTGTTCGACTTGCTGCTCTTATGAATATTCCGACGACTTTTGTTTGGACACATGATTCCATTGGGGTGGGTGAAGACGGACCTACACACCAACCAATCGAACATTTTGCTGCGCTTCGGGCAATTCCAGGTCTTGACGTTATTCGTCCCGGTGATGCAAATGAGGTCGCCGAAAGTTGGAAGAAAATTCTGGTTCGCGGCCGTGCAGCAGGAATACTTTTATCCAGACAAAATTTGCCGGTTTTCGATCGTACTGAATGTGCTCCTGCAACGGGAACCTCACAAGGTGCATATATCTTGAAAGATTCCACCAATCCCGTCGCAATTTTGATTGCCACAGGATCGGAGGTCTCTCTAGCCCTTGAAGTTCAAAGAGCACTGGCTGAGAACGGGATACCAGTTCGCGTTGTAAGTGCGCCTTGTCTGGAATGGTTCGCCGAACAAGATCAAAACTATAAAAATCTAGTGCTCCCGGCTTCAATCAAATTGAAGGTGAGTATCGAAGTTGGAATTGCACAAGGGTGGCGTGAATTAATTGGGGATGCCGGTATCGCAATATCACTCGAACATTACGGCGCTTCAGCTGATGGCAAGCGATTATTCAAAGAGTTCGGTTTCTCGGTTGATGCAATCGTCACAAGAATTAAGGCGGCCCTATAAGTGAGTGTCAAAGATGTTGCTCTAGGTGGAACTTCTATTTGGTTGGATGATTTATCCCGTGCCAAAATTTCAGGTAGCGATAAACATTCATTACCTGCACGAATTTCTGAATCTGGCGTAGTAGGAGTCACCACTAATCCATCCATTTTTGGTGCAGCTATCGCCGGAGCCCAAGAATATGATGCTGACATTGCTGCGATGAAAAATGCGCCAGTAGATGAGGTCGTTAAGAAGCTAACGACCGACGACGTGCGTGCGGCTTGTGATCTCTTTAAACAGATTTATAGTTCAACTAAAGGCGTCGATGGTCGAGTCAGTATTGAAGTTGATCCACGTTTAGCCCATGACACCGAAGGCACAATTGCTCAAGGCAAAGAATTATGGTCCATCATCGATCGACCAAATTTGATGATCAAAGTCCCGGCCACAATCGAAGGTTTACCCGCCATCACAGCGCTCATCGCCGCGGGAATTTCAGTGAATGTCACTTTAATTTTCTCGGTAAAGCGATACGGCGCAGTAATTGATGCCTACATTGCAGGTATTGAAGCCGCGACTAATCCTGCGCATGTTCATTCAGTTGCATCATTTTTCATTAGCAGAATTGATACCGCTGTAGATGCGTTGTTGAAAAAGGATGGCTCGCAAGCTGCGCACGCTTTGCTCGGGAAAGCGGCCATTGCTAATGCACATTTGGCCTACCAATTATTTGAAGAGAAATTCTCAAGCGCCAAGTGGGCCGTACAAGTAGAGCGCGGCGCTCACAAGCAGCGCCCATTGTGGGCTTCAACTGGCGTGAAAGATCCAGCTTATGATGACACACGGTATGTAGTTGAATTAATTGCACCCGATACGGTCAATACGATGCCGCAATCAACTCTTGATGCCGTTATCGATCATGGACAAATACGAGGTAACACAATCACTTCGAATTATCCGGCAGCGATCGAAGTCCTTAAAGGGCTATCGGCGCTCAATATCTCGGTTGATGCAATCACCACTGAATTAGAAATTGATGGAGTAAAGAAGTTTGCTCAAGCGTGGACCGAACTATTAGAGAATGTAAAGGCTGCCCAACAAGGATGATTAAGCTTTCAGGAAATGCGATATCGAAAATAGATCGAAATGATGTCCGATACAAAGCCCTCACTGCTTTTCATGCACGATTAGCTACCAAAGATCCAACAATCTGGGGTAGCGCGGCGCAAGCCGAGGCGTCAATTCGTCTCAACTGGATTGACTTGCCTGAAAGTTCTAGAGAACTGCTTCCGGCTTTAGATGCTTTGTATGCCAAACACCGTGATAAAAAAACCGTCATCTTGTGTGGCATGGGGGGTTCATCTCTGGGCCCAGAGGTTATTGCGCAGAGTTTTAAGAAAAAACTCTTCGTGCTGGACTCGACAGATCCTAACTATGTCGCCCATGCACTCAACTGTGATCTTGCAAGCGCAGTAGTTATAGTGAGTTCTAAATCAGGTTCTACGATTGAAACTGCATCACAACGAGCGTTGTTTGAATCGGCTTTCACTCAAGCAGGGCTAAATCCTCAACAACACATCGTGATTGTTACAGATCCAGCTTCTCCCCTAGATCAGCAATCTCGATCTGGTGGCTACACCGTTATTAATGCTGATCCCCATGTTGGCGGACGTTTCAGTGTGTTAAGTGCTTTTGGTCTAGTTCCAGCTGCTCTTATTGGTGTCGATGTTTCGGTTCTACTTGATAATGCAAGTGAAACTAAATCTAATTTTCTTTCCAACCCATCGACCGTCGTGGATATCGCTTATCTGTTGGCTTATCACGCAGGGCAATATTTAACATTTACCGATGAAGGTTCAGGGATGCCCGGTTTAAGTGATTGGGCTGAACAGTTAATTGCCGAATCAACTGGCAAGAATGAGGTGGGACGCCTGCCCATAGTTATTGAAAAACACGGCGTGAATGAGGAAGTTTTTTCAGTTGCATATACCGGTTCGGCAGACTTGGTAGTTGAAACAGATCTGGCTTCCCAATTTATTATTTGGGAATGGGTAACGGCTCTCATCGGTGCAGCCCTTGAAATAGACCCCTTCAATCAACCCAATGTGACAGAGGCGAAGGAACAAACTTCGACCTTGCTCAATGAGTGGGGTGGCGTACTTCCTACATTTACGCCAGAACATACCGACGCTGAAGTAGAGATTTTTGGATCAGGCGAGAATCTCACTGATGCGCTTGAAAAATTTATTCACGCACTTGTGCCTGGCGGTTACATTGCAGTGATGGCTTATTTAGATCGACGCGATGATGCCAAAATTTCCCAAATCCGTGAACTCTTATCACTCAAGGCGAACTGCCCGGTAACTTTCGGTTGGGGTCCACGCTTTCTTCATTCAACGGGCCAGTTCCATAAGGGTGGTCAACAAAATGGAGCCTTCTTACAAATTACTGGCGATGTTGCCAGCGATATTGCAATACCTGGACAGAATTTTGGCTTTAAAACTTTAGTTGCAGCTCAAGCCCTTGGTGATGGCAAAGCGCTATCGTCAAGAAAATACCCTCTCCTGCGATTCAATCTTACGAATCGAAGTGCGGGCATTGACCACATTTTACAAGCGTTGAATTCGCTTTAGTCTTCGTCATCTCCACGAAGCTTGCGAAGTGCATCTTCCAAAATCTTTTCACCCTCTGCATCGGTGCGACGCTCTTTTACATAAGCCAAGTGAGTCTTATACGGCTCATTTTTAACTGGACTTGGCGGATTGTTTCGGTCGCGGCCTGCTGGATAACCGCACTTTGGGCAATCCCATTCAGCGGGAATAACTACAGTCTCTTCTACCGCAAATGATGGGCGAACTTCGTGACCATTTGCACAAAAGTATGAAACATAGGCGCGAGCAATCGAATCACCGCGTTCTGCTTCGCCCATTGGGCCAGCGCCGACTCGGCTTCCACGAATTGCACTTGCCATGTATTGCTCCCTTTAACGAGTGACTACTAAAACTATTTTTTTGTGAATTATTTAAGAACAAGACTTAATGCAACAACAAGTGCGAACCATAAGCCTCCAACAACGATTGTGATGCGATCAAGGTTTCGTTCTACAACTGAAGAGCCGCCGTAGTTGGTTGAGATGCCGCCACCAAAAAGGTCGGAAAGTCCGCTGCCCTTACCCTTGTGAAGAAGGACGAGCAGAATCATCAGAACGCTTGTAATGATAAGCAGAATAGATAGAGCTAATTTCACGTTGTCGAACTCCTTGTTTCGTAGAGGGTAAGGATACCTGCAAAAAGCCGGTAACCCTTACTCAGGCTGCGCGTGGAACTTAACTATCTTGGCCAATTCCTCAGGGTCCAGGCTAGCTCCACCGATCAAAGCACCATCTACATCGCTCTTTTTCATGATTTCAGCGATGTTAGAAGATTTAACTGAACCGCCATAAAGGATGCGCATATTGGAGGCGATTTCAGCCGAACCGATATTTTCAATCTCTTCTCGAATTGCGGCACACACTTCTTGAGCATCTTCTGGCGTAGCCACTTTCCCAGTTCCGATTGCCCACACTGGCTCATACGCAACAACAATCTTTTTTAGTTCTGGCTTAGTTAATCCCTCTAGGCCAGCACGTACTTGCCGGACAACATGACTAACGTGTGCGCCAGATTCGCGAATAGAAAGTTCTTCACCTACACAAAAAATCGGCGTTAATTCATTTGCTAGTGCGGCTTTGATTTTACGATTCACCACTGCATCAGTTTCATTATGAATTGAACGACGTTCTGAGTGACCGACAAGGACGTAGCTGCAGCCTAGTTTATGTAACATCGAGCCAGAGATATCTCCTGTGAAGGCGCCACTAGCTTCTGGCGAAAGATCTTGTGCACCATACGTTAAACGTAAACGATCACCATCGATAAGAGTTTGAATGGAGCGAATGTCAGTAAATGGAGGGATGATCGCAACATCAACGGCGTCATAATCTTTATCATCTAATGAATAAACCAGTTTTTGCGCAACTGCGATCGCCTCAAGATGATTGAGATTCATCTTCCAGTTACCAGCCATTAATGGTTTACGCATTGATGCTCCCTATAAGCCAAGTGCTTGAAGGCCAGGAAGTTCCTTGCCCTCTAAGTATTCTAGTGATGCCCCACCACCAGTTGAAATATAACCGAAATCGGTATCAGCAAAACCTAGGGCACGAACGGCCGCAGCTGAGTCTCCCCCGCCAACAACAGAAATGCCTGAAACTTTAGTTAAGGCAGTTGCAACGGTTTTAGTTCCAGCAGCAAAATTCGCAAATTCAAAAACACCCATGGGTCCATTCCAAAATACGGTTTTACACTTTTCAATTTCAACGGCAAAAGCTGCAGCAGATACTGGACCAATATCCAATCCCATTTGGTCAGCTGGAATCGCATCAGCGTTTACAAGGGTTGGTGGTGCATCAGCTGAGAAAGTAGGAGCAACGACAATGTCGGTCGGAAGAATAAGTTTGACGCCGTTTTTTTCTGCTGAAGCGATCAAGGCTTTAACCACATCTAACATTTCAATTTCAACCAGTGACGTGCCTATTTCTTTGCCTTGAGCTTTCAGGAAAGTAAAGACCATTCCGCCACCAATAGCTAGAACATCAACTTTGCTCAATAGATTTTCAATAACGCCTAACTTGTCCGAAACTTTAGCGCCACCCAAAACAACCCCATAAGGACGTTCTGGATTTACGGTAAGTTTTTTAAGAACCGCGACTTCAGCGGCAACTAAAGTTCCAGCAGCATGTGGCATAAGTTTAGGCAGATCAAAAACCGATGCGTGCTTGCGGTGTACTGCGCCAAAACCATCACCAACATAGACATCGGCTAGTTTTGATAACTGCGTCGCAAAAGCTGCGCGTTCACTTTCTTCTTTACTAGTCTCTGCAGCTTCAAAGCGAATATTTTCTAGCAAAAGAATCTGTCCTGGTTGAAGCGCAGTTGCTGCTGCACTTACTTGCGTGCCTAAAACTTCGCCTGGGAAAATAATTTCCTGTCCCAGTAGTTCTCCTAAGCGCTTTGCAACTGGTGCTAATGAAAGTTCGGGCTTTGCTTCACCTTTAGGTCGGCCTAAGTGTGCAGCAATTACTAACGAAGCCCCTTTTCCAAGTAACAATTGAATAGTAGGAAGCGAAGCCTTAATTCGACCATCATCTTTAATAACTCCTTCTTTTAAAGGAACATTGAGATCACAGCGAAGAAAGACCCGCTTACCAGCTACATCAATAGTTGCAAGATCTGCCATTAGAGAGATTTGCCAACATGTGCAATGAGATCAACAAGGCGGTTTGAATAACCCCATTCGTTGTCATACCAACCAACGACCTTGACCTGATTGCCAATAACTTTGGTCAAACCTGAATCGAAAATACATGATGACGGATCTGTAACGATGTCGGAAGACACAATTGGATCTTCGGTGTAAGTAAGGAAACCCTTGAGTTCACCTAGTGAAGCTGCCTTCATTGCTGCATTAATTTCTGCTGCAGTCGCTTCTTTAGCTAGTTCAACGGTTAAATCTGTAGCTGATCCAGTTGGAACGGGAACGCGCATTGCATACCCATCGAGCTTGCCCTTAAGTTCTGGAAGAACCAATGAGATTGCCTTTGCTGCACCCGTAGAAGTAGGAATCATGTTTGTCGCAGCTGCGCGTGCACGACGCAAGTCCTTATGAGGGAAATCAAGAATTACTTGGTCATTCGTGTAGGCGTGGATCGTTGTCATTAAACCCTTAACAATGCCCCAGTTGTCATTGAGAACCTTAGCCATTGGAGCTAGGCAGTTAGTTGTGCATGATGCGTTAGAGATGATGTTGTGCTTTGAACCATCGTAATTATTGTGATTAACGCCCATAACAATCGTGATGTCTTCATCGGTAGCTGGAGCCGAAATAATGACTTTCTTAGCTCCGGCAGTGATGTGCTTTTGTGCATCGGCAGCCTTAGTGAAGATACCTGTTGATTCAACAACTACATCGGCTTTAACTGAGGCCCACGGCAAGTTAGCTGGGTCGCGCTCTGAGAAAACTTTAATAGTCTTTCCGCCGACAGTGATTG
>CAIXDY010000105.1 GCA_903918325.1 uncultured Actinomycetes bacterium | reverse complement strand
TTTCTATCGTTCTCACTTTCGTTGCTGGTACACCATGTGTTGTTAACCAATATTTTCCGCTTGCCGCGTCGGTCGTGCGATCTCCCGGAGCTTTCCCACCAACAGTAATTATTGTTACGGATCCGTATCACTGTAAACGCGCCATGACGATGGCTAACGATCAAGGCGTCGTCAGTACTTGTTCGCCCGTACGAACTGGACCTGAAACAATTTCACACTCTGGTTTTAAGTATTTATTACGCGAAGCCGGGGCTTATTTGGTCTATATAACGCTAGGTCGAAGAGGGATTCAAGTCAGTGATCATTTACCAGGTGCAGATATCGTCACTAAGGTTATGCCGTGACATACACAGCCAATGACGCAGAGAGATTTCTGGATGAGCCCGCCAAGCGCGGTGGGCGCACCGAATTCATGCGCGATCGTGCACGTGTTATTCATTCAGCGGCACTTCGTCGCTTAGCAGCTAAAACGCAAGTTGCAGTTCCTTGGGAAAATGATTTTCAGCGAACCCGTTTGTCACACTCACTTGAATGCGCACAAATAGGCCGAGAACTTGGTGAATCTCTTGGTGCTGATCCGGATTTACAGGACACTGCTTGTTTAGCCCATGATTTGGGGCATCCACCTTTTGGTCACAATGGTGAAGAAGCGTTAGCAGAAATTGCGCAAGATTTTGGTGGCTTTGAAGGTAATGCTCAGAGTTTTCGCTTACTTGTTCGTTTGGAAGCAAAGACCGTTGATTCAGATGGAAAATCTGTTGGTCTGAACCTGACACGCGCTTCGCTAGATGGTTCTACTAAATATCCTTGGCCTCGTTCACAAAATTCTCGAAAGTTTGGCGTCTATGACGATGACCTTGAAGTTTTTACTTGGATGCGTACAGGTGCTCCCATCGATAAGAAGTGTATTGAAGCCCAGATCATGGATTGGTCGGATGACTGTGCTTACTCAGTGCATGATTTAGAGGATGCAATCTTTACTAATCAAGTGAGCGTTAAGAATTTCGAAAAAGATTTTCAAGAACTACATACCGTGATGGTTCGCGATTATGGAAGTGATGCAACTGAGCAAGAAGCAGTTCAAGCTCACCAACGTTTGTCAGCACTTTCAGCTTGGCCGCATTATTATGATGGTACGCACCGCTCACTTGCTCGCCTGAAAGATTCAACAAGTCAATTAATTGGCCGTTTTGTTTTAGCTGCAGAATTAGAAACGCGCAAAGTGCACGGTGATGGGCCACTTTCGCGCTACAGCGCTGACCTTGAAATTCCACGTGATCAAGTAGTTGAAGTTGATTTCTTAAAAGCTATAGCCGGACACTATTTAATTAATGCTCCACATTCACAAGAGCGCTATGCCAAACAGCAGATTATTATTCGAGAGATTGTTGAAATGTTATTAGCTAGCGCTCCACGCGAACTAGATTCATTTTTCCTCAAAGCGTGGAACGACGCGGGGGATGAGACTGCCCGTATGCGCGTCATAATTGATCAAGTTGCCGCCTTAACCGACCCCGGTGCTTACGCCTTACACGCGCGTTTGCTGGCTAGTCGCTAAAGTGCGCATATGAGCGGTCGAATTCGGGATGAAGATGTTGCATACATCCGTGATCGCGCGCCTATTGATGAAATTGTGGGCGAATACGTTCAACTAAAAAGTGCGGGTGGTGGTCAGAAAAAAGGTTTATGTCCTTTCCATGACGAGAAATCTCCATCTTTCCATGTCACGCCCAGCAAAGGTTATTTCCACTGCTTCGGTTGCCAAACCGGTGGCGACGTCATTGCTTTCTTAATGAAGATTGACCACTTAACTTTTTCAGAAACTATTGAGCGATTAGCTGATCGCTTGAGTTACACCTTGCGATATGAAGAAGGAAGTTCGAACACGCCAACTTTTTCAGCCGGCGCGCGTTCTCGCTTAATTGCGGCAAATACTGAAGCGGCTAAGTTTTACCAAGAGCAGTTAAATACTTCTCCCGATGCTGCACACGGCCGAGATTTATTAACTAAACGAGGTTTTGATAAAGATGCATGTGCCCAGTTTGGGGTTGGGTTTGCACCAGATGAATGGGATGCACTAACTAAACATTTGCGTGCGCAAGGATATTCAATCGATGAGTTGGAAACCGCTGGACTTTCTAAAATGGGTCAACGCGGTCCAATCGATCGTTTCCGGAATCGTTTAACGTGGCCGATTAAAGATATTTCTGGTGATGTTGTTGGCTTTGGCTGCCGCAAATTAGCAAGTGATGAAGAAGATCAAGGTCCTAAATACCTCAATACTCCTGAGACCCCAGTTTATAAAAAAAGCCAAGTTTTATATGGTTTAGATGTTGCCAAGAAAGAGATTGCTAAAAAGCGCCAAGCTGTAATCGTTGAAGGCTATACCGACGTGATGGCAGCACAATTAGCTGGAATTACAACGGCCGTTGCAACGTGCGGTACGGCCTTTGGCGCCGACCATATCCGTATTTTGCGCCGATTATTGATGGATGATGATTCATTCCGTGGAGAAGTTATTTTTACTTTCGATGGTGATGCCGCAGGACAAAAAGCGGCATTGCGCGCTTTTGGGGAAGATCAAAAATTTGTCACGCAAACTTTTGTTGCGGTGGAACCCGATGGCCTCGATCCTTGCGAACTTCGCCAACAAAAAGGTGATCTGGCGCTGCGGGATTTAATTGCACGTCGCGTTCCATTATTTGAATTTGCTATTCGCGCCGAACTTGCTCATCACAAACTAGATTCAGCCGAAGGTCGAGTGAATGCTTTAAATGCTGCCGCACCATTAGTTGCGCAAATTCGCGATAAATCCTTGCGCCCCGAGTACACACGTTTATTAGCTGGTTGGCTGGGCACCGAAGTTGAAATTGTTTCTAAAGCCGTAGCCCAAGGCGTAAAAGCTCAACCAAAAACTATCGAGACTAACGAACCACACAGTGAAGATAATTCGTGGCGACCTGATCCCTATGATGCACGACTCATTCTTGAGCGCGAAGTTCTCAAAGCTAGATTGCAGGAACCTGATTTATTTGCAGGCACATTGTGGAGTGATATTGAAAAGGGAGCATTCACTCATCCTGCCTATCGCGAGATGGGTAAAACTATCGATGACAATCCAACGCTTTCAATTGAGAACATCTCTGATGAAAAGATACGAACAATCTTCACCGAACTAAGCGTTGAACCGATTCATGCTGATGGCAAACCCACTGCGGCATATGTAGAAAGTATTGTTGCCCGATTGCGCGAAGTATCAATTTCGCGATCAATCGCTGAACTTAAATCTTCATTACAAAGA
>CAIXDY010000104.1 GCA_903918325.1 uncultured Actinomycetes bacterium | reverse complement strand
TCTAAAGCTCTCAAGGCATCAACTGGATCTGTGAATACAAGATTCAAAGCGCCGGCTACTTCACGGGCTACCCCACGAATACTTAATGCATAACCTCGATCTGGGTTCACTGCGATATCGAAAATCACATCGTTGATGTGTAGGCCTTCAATAGCGTCCGCACCGATTGTCGCATCAGCTTCTGAGAAAACCATAATTCCAGCGTGTTCGTCACTAATACCCAATTCACGAGCAGAACAGATCATGCCATTAGAAGTTTTACCGTAGGTTTCGCGGGCGCCAATTGCAAAATTTCCAGGGAGTACCGCGCCAGGGAGAGCTGCAACAACTAAATCTCCCACTGCAAAATTTGTAGCTCCGCAGATTACAAAGCGTGTTTCTTTCTCACCGCAATCAAGTCCAACGTATCGGATGGGTTTCTTGTGTTCGGTTAATTCTTCAATAGAGAGAACTTTTGCAAACTTGAGAGGGCCAGTGAGATCTGCACCTTGGTAAATGATTTCTTCAACTTCAAAGCCGACTCGGATTAAGCCATCGGAAATCTGATCGGCACTTATGTTTGCAGGGATATCTACAAACTCCTTGATCCACGATAACGGTGCGCGCATTAGAGCCCCACCCCAAATTGGCGAGTGAAACGTAAATCGCCTTCGACGATGTCATGCATATCTGTAATCCCATGTCGCACCATCAAAGTTCGCTCTAATCCCATACCGAAAGCAAAACCACTGTAGATATCGGTGTCTATGCCACAGGTGGCTAGAACTTTTGGATTCACCATTCCGCAACCGCCCCATTCGATCCAGCGATTGTTGAAAAAGATATCTACCTCCGCGCTCGGCTCAGTGAATGGAAAAAATGATGGGCGAAGTCGCGTTGTTACATCTGGGCCAAACATGTGGCGGGCAAAGTTGTCTAGCGTGCCTTTCAAGTGTGCCATCGTGATGCCTTTATCAATGACAAGACCTTCAACTTGATGAAAAACTGGACTGTGAGTGGCATCTAATTCATCTGCTCTAAAAGTTCGCCCCGGACATATGACATAAATCGGTGGTGTCTGTGTGAGCATGGTGCGAATCTGTACGGGTGAAGTGTGAGTACGCAGAACCATTCCGGACTCGACTGGTTCAATAAAAAATGTGTCTTGCATGGTGCGCGCTGGATGATCGGCAGGGATATTGAGTGCATCAAAATTTAGCCAACCAGATTCAAGTTCTGGACCTTCGGCTACGGCATAACCTTGTTCAATAAAGAAATCCGATACTTCATTTTTAATAATTGAAATAGGGTGCAAGCCTCCGCGATGTCTGCGATTAACCGGCAGTGTGATATCAACTATTTCTTCCAGTAAAACTTTTTTATCGCGCTCTGCCTCAAGTTTTTCAGTAGCTTGTGCTAACGCTGCTGCAATTGCGGCTTTGCCATCTCCGATTATTTTGCCAACACTGGCTTTTTCATCGGGTGGTAGCGATCCAAGTGTTCTCGAAGCTAACGAAATCGGTGCTTTGTCTCCGGCATGAGCCAATCGAGCGGTTTTGAGTGAATCCAAATCAGGTGCGGTGGCAAAGGCGTCTTGGGCATCTTTAACCCATTGTGAGACCTCATCCTGGCGCATACAGCGAACTCTAGCGTGTGTGAGTTTAGGAAGTCGGGATATTTGCTAGGTGATACATGACAATAGTTGCAGCTGCGGAAAGATTCAGGCTTTCAGCATTGCCCGGCATAGGAATTCTCACTTGTTCAATAGCGTCAGTATTTTGACTGGTAGCTAATCCCCTAGCCTCATTACCGAAAATTGCGACGCAATCTTTTTCGATCTTCAAATCTGGCAGATCTATATTTCCGTTTGCACCCAAAGTAAAGGCCTGCAAACCCATTGCGAGAAGCTCAGTTAGTGCGACATCTTCAAAGACGGGTGTGTGCCAAAGCGAACCGGCAGTACTGCGAACTACTTTAGGTGAGTAAAGATCAACACTTCCGGGTGATGCAATTATTGCGTCAATTCCAAAAGCGTCAGCTGAGCGGATAATTGTTCCAGCATTACCAGGGTCTTGGATTTCAGAAAGGTAGATGAACTTTCGCTTCCCATTAAGGGGTAAGGAATTCAAATCTGTATTTGGTATTGCACAGACCGCGAGAATTCCTTGCGGCGTGATTGTTTCAGACATTGCTTTCATTACTTCATCCGAAACTTCTACAATATTTAAAGAATCTAGATTGGTAAGTGTTTCAACTTTCGTTCGACCACTGAGAGTTAAATAGAGGGTTTCAATCCGAGGTCCACGAGAACTTACCAAAGCCTCGCGTGCGCATTGCAATCCTTCAGCCACAAACTGACCGGCTGACTTACGTTCTTTAGTACCCCTAGAACCAATAAGAGCCTTAACTCGCGCAATATGTGGCGAGTTAAGGCTCTCAATCATTGGGATCTATTAAGCAGATACAAGGCTCTTGCGAGCTACATCAACAAGTGTCTTGAATGTTGCAGGATCATTTGTTGCTAAATCTGAAAGAACTCGACGATCTACTTCAACTCCAGCAGCCTTAAGGCCCTGGATGAAACGGTTGTAGGTAAGACCGTGTTCGCGGCAACCTGCATTGATTCGCTGAATCCAAAGACGACGGAAATCGCCTTTCTTATCTTTGCGATCGTTGAAGGCATAAACCATTGAGTGTGTAACTTGTTCCTTCGCCTTTGTGAAAAGACGGGAACGTTGCCCGCGATAACCGCTGGCGCGTTCTAATGTTGTGCGACGCTTTTTAGCGGCGTGAACTCCACGTTTTACTCTCATTTAATTCACGTTCCTTACTTCAAGCCAAGCATGCGCTTGGCTGTCATAGTTACGGTTGGCTTTGCTGACTTCTCAGTTGAGA
The DNA here is from genome assembly GCA_903918325.1 of uncultured Actinomycetes bacterium. Taxonomy (GTDB): domain Bacteria; phylum Actinomycetota; class Actinomycetes; order Nanopelagicales; family Nanopelagicaceae; genus Planktophila. The sequence continues at coordinate 6,651 of CAIXDY010000104.1, read as the reverse complement.
GACGGCGAGTTACTCGTGAAGATTTGTGCTCGAGTAAGTGGCGCTTTCCAGCACGCTCGTGCATAACCTTTCCAGTACCTGTGATACGGAAAGTCTTCTTCGCACCACTATGTGTTTTCATCTTTGGCATTTCTTACGCTCCATCCGTTGTCTCTGCTGCGGCATCGGCTCTTGCCTTACGCGCTGCTTTTGCTTCAGCTACTGCTTCGGTCTTCTTCTTTGTTGGGCCTAGAACCATTGTCATGTTTCGTCCCTCTTGCTTTGGGGCGAACTCAACAAAGGCAAACTCTGCGACATCTTCTGCAAGACGTTGCAATAATTTATAGCCCATCTCAGGTCGCGTTTGTTCGCGTCCGCGGAACTTCATCGTGACCTTTACCTTGTCGCCACCCTTGAGAAATTTCTCAACTTGATTACGTTTTGTCTCGTAGTCATGAGTTTCGATCTTTGGTGTTAAGCGCACTTCCTTCACCACAATGTGGGTCTGGTTTTGCCGAGCTTCCCGAGCCTTCTGTGCAACTTCGTACTTATACTTTCCGAAGTCCATGATCTTGCAAACGGGCGGATTAGCATCTGGTGCGATTTCGACTAAGTCAAGACCAACTTCATCTGCCATCTTTAGCGCGGTATCGATATCTACAACTCCAACTTGTTCACCGGTGTAACCGATAAGACGAATTTCGGGTGTGCGAATACGATCATTAATGCGCGGGTCAGTTGTGATTTGTGCTCCTTCGGCTTCGTTTAACGCTTTGGTCTAACAGCGCTGCAAAAGAAAACCGCAAGGGCAAAAGAGAAAAACTCTCATGTCCGACAAACCAGCTCGCACTAGTGGCGAAGAAGGTGGGAGCGGTAACTCCTCTTGCAGTGGTTATTAGGCCACTGGTCTGGGGCAAAGATTACCCGTAAGGGGCGAAAAGGCGAAATTGCCCGCTTAGGCGCCCATCGCATGTACGCCGCCATCGACGTGGATGATCTCGGCCGTGGTCTTTGGAAACCAATCCGATAGCAGCGCGATGGTGGCTTGTGCAGCTGGTACTGGGTCAGTTACATCCCAAGCAAGTGCGGCCCGTTCATTCCATATTTTTTCGAAATCATCAAAACCTGGAATTGATTTAGCTGCCATAGTTCGAATCGGACCTGCGGCAACTAAATTGACGCGAATATTTTCTGGACCGAGATCGCGCGCTAAATATCTAGCTGTTGATTCCAGCGCAGCTTTGGCCACACCCATCCAGTCATATTGCGGCCAAGCAACGGATGCATCGAAATCTAATCCGACTACCGATCCCGAACCGTTGAATAGAGGGCGTGCGGCCATTGTTAAAGCCTTGAGTGAGTATGCCGACACATGCAACGCTGTTGAGACATCTTCCCAACTTGTATTGAGAAAATTTCCCCCTAAAGCTGCCGCTGGAGCAAAACCAATGGAATGTACAACTCCATCTAATCCTTGTGGAAAATGTTCACGAACTCGCGCTTCGAGTGCTGCGAGATCGTCAGTGTTTGTAACATCTAGTTCAATGATCGGAGCTGGTTGTGGAAGCCGGGCCGAGATTCGTGTTGTCAAAGACATTACTCGACCATAGGAAGAGAGGATCACGTCCGCACCTTGTTCTTGCGCAAGTCGTGCGATATGAAAAGCAATGGAACCATCAGTCAAAACACCAGTTACTAAAATCTTTTTCCCATCTAGTAGACCCATTTAGTGACCCATTCCTAATCCGCCATCAACTGGAATAATTGCACCAGTGATATAGCTTGCTTGTGGTGAAGCGATAAAAACTACAACGTCAGCGATTTCCTCCGCTGAACAAAAACGACCAAGTGGAACTGAAGCAGCAATTTCGTTACGTCGTTTGTCATCAAGTGAAGATGTCATGTCGGTTTCGACAAATCCGGGTGCAATTACATTGGCCGTTATTCCTCGACTTCCGAGTTCGCGGGCAAATGATCGCGCCATGCCCACTAAACCTGCCTTTGATGAAGAGTAATTTACTTGGCCGGCTGATCCGAGTGATCCAACTACCGAACCTACAAAAATCAATCTCCCCCTTTTCAATTTCAATAAACCCTTAGTACTTCTTCGTGCTACTCGAAACGCTCCAGTGAGATTGGCATCGATGACGGATTCAAAATCCTCATCGCTCATACGCATCGATAAACCATCTTTAGTGATACCCGCATTTGCGACGATAATTTCGGGCGACCCCCACTGTGTTTCAATCTCATCGAAAGCTTTATCGACGCTTTGTGTTTGGGTAACGTCCATCTGCACGCTTTTGAAGCCAACCGGTGGTTGCCCACTTCGATAAGTAATGACGACATCATGGCCAGCCGTTTTTAAAGCATGGGCAATAGCTAAGCCGATACCCCGATTTCCGCCGGTGACTAGGGCTAATGAACTCATGGAGAAAACTTACTGGTTACTGCGAGGTAATCAAAAGAAGCACATCAGTGCGCCTACCACTACTCTTCATCTATGGCTAAAGAAAAGAAAATTTTTGAAATTACCAATGCCCCTTTAGCCCTCACCCGTGATCAAGCCGGACGTCAGAAGCGCTATTTCATCTCCATGATGATCAGAACTGCTTGTTTTATTTTGACGGTAATTTTGCCAAGTCCATATCGATGGATTGCTTTAGCTGGTGCGGCTGGACTCCCATATTTTGCCGTTGTGATTGCAAATGCAGGACGTGAAACAATCACTCGTAATAATCAAATTATTGAAGAAAAGCCTTTGTCGCTCGATTAATCATGTCACGACCCCGCGAACCATATGCATTCCTAAAATCTCTTATCGCTATCGCTTTAATCGTGTTGTGCCTTATTGCCGCACATTGGCAATATAACCGTGGAGTGAATCGCCATGCAAGAAATGCGATGATTGAAAAACACATAGCGCTACCGGTAATGCCACTCACTACCGTGAGTAACGACCCGTCATCATTTGAATGGCAATCGGTTACGACCAGTGGTTCATTTAATAGCGAGAAACAAATACTTCTTCGCAACAGATATTCAGAAGGCGTTTACGGATTCGAAGTCCTTACTCTCTTCACTTCCGATAATTCTGGGCAATTTTGGGTTGATCGTGGTTGGGTAAAAGCTGGAGCATCGGCAACCACTGCGCCGCAGATATCACCAGTTCCAGCAGGCACTGTCAGAATCCTGGGACGGCTACGTCTGGATTCATCTTTGCCGCGCGGTTCATTTTTTGCTCTCCCGGCACATGGCGCGGGGTTGATTGCGAAATTAAATGCCCAATCACAACTACATACGGAAAATTTTTATATCGATTTACTCAGTGGTTCGGAAAAGAATTTAACACCTGTTGTTAGTGCGCAGTTGCCAGAGCTCAGCGATGGTCCGCACATGGCTTACGCACTTCAGTGGTTGTTTTTTGCGGGTTTGATAATTTACGGCAGAGTACTAATTCGTCGCACCCGTTAAGTCTTGTCGGTTGTAGAGATCGGCATACAAGCCTCCCAAGGCAACCAATTGATCATGTGTGCCCCGTTCAACTATTTGACCTTTTTCAAGAACTAAAATCTGATCAGCATCACGGACAGTACTTAAGCGGTGTGCAATAACAATGCTGGTTCTGCCCTTGAGCGCGCTATGCAGCGCAGCTTGCACCAATGCTTCGTTTTCTGAATCTAAATGGGCTGTCGCTTCATCCAGAATTACCACTGACGGGGATTTCAGAAGCAGACGTGCAATTGCTAAACGTTGCTTTTCTCCGCCTGACAAACGATGTCCACGTTCGCCCACCATGGTGTCCAAGCCATTAGGCAGCGTTTCAATGAGCTTCCAAATTTGAGCCGATTCACATGCCGCTTTCATTTCAGCTTCGGTTGCGTCGTCTTTTGCATAACGTAAATTCTCAGCGATTGTTTCGTGAAATAGATGCGCATCTTGCATTACAACTCCGATAGCACCACGTAATGATTCAAGAGTTAAATCACGGATGTCATGCCCATCGATTTCGATGGAACCATTCGTTACATCGTAAAGACGTGGTAACAAGGCGCTAATCGTTGTTTTGCCGGCACCGGAAGGTCCAACTAGCGCCGTCAATGTTCCTGCTGCAGCAGTGAAAGTTAAATTGCGTAGAACTTCACCGCTTTGGATAGTTTCGGGTTTAGCTGCTGATTCAAGTGAAGCCAAGGAGATTTCTTCAGCACGTGGATATGAAAAACCAACATTCTTGAATTCAATAGTTGGGTGCGAGGTTTTTAATTCCACGGCATTGCTACGATTTTTAACCATCGGTTCTAAATCCAAAACTTCAAAAACTCGTTCGAAAGAAACTAACGAAGTCATTACATCTATGCGTACATTGGAAAGCGCAGTAAGAGGTCCATACAATCGAGCAAGGAGGGCAGTTATTGCTAAAAGTGTTCCAACCGTCACTCCCCCGCTAATGGCCAAGTGTCCACCGATTCCATAAGCGAAAGCGGTAGCGATCGCAGCAACGCTAGTTAGTGCGATGAAAAAGAGTCGGTTGAGCATCGCCATCTTGATACCGATGTCAGCAACTTTTCTGGCTCTGCTACGAAAATACTTCCGCTCACGAGCAGGCTCACCATAGAGCGCCACCAACATTGCACCGGAGACATTGAATCGCTCAGTCATCGTGCTGGACATTTGAGCATTGGTGTTAAATGAATCGCGGGTCAGTGCCTGAAGTTTTCTGCCCACCCATTTAGTAGGTATTAAGAATGCCGGAAGAAGAAGTAGTGAAAATATAGTAATTTGCCACGAAAGAATCATCATCGTAACGCCGACTAAAATTAAGCTCACTACGTTGCTCACAACTCCTGAAAGTGTTGCAGTGAATGCTTGCTGAGCACCCATGACATCGGAGTTAATTCGCGAAATGAGTGCGCCGGTTTGTGTACGAGTGAAAAAAGCTATGGATTGTTTTTGAACGTGACCGAAGACAAGAGAGCGCAGATCATAAATTAATCCTTCGCCAATACGTGACGAGAAATAGCGGCCTAACATGCTCATTCCAGCATCAGCTATTGCAAGTAGCCCTACTAAAATTGCTAAATGCGTCACCAGCGGTGCATTTTTAGGAATAACCCCTTTATCGATCAATTGCCTCAGAAGCAGTGGAGTTGCCACAACTAAAACTGCATCAACTATGACCGTGCATAAAAAAATGATGATGCTAGTTCGGTATGGTTTAGCGAAAACAAATATCCGCTTTACCGTGCCCGCTTTTAATTTCTGTTCTTTGACTGACGGGTCTGCCGTCATAGATCGATGGGTCATCCAGGCAGCATGTTGGGACATGTGACTACCTTAATCAGTTATTGCTCAGACAGTAAAACCCAGAGCTCGTAACTGTTCTCTGCCATCATCTGAGATTTTGTCTGGTCCCCAAGGTGGCATCCATACCCAATTAATCTTTACATCCGTTGTCATACCTGCCAATGCCGACCGAGTTTGATCTTCAATAACATCCTGCAGAGGACATGCCGCTGACGTTAACGTCATGTTGAGAATAGCGATATTTGCTTCATCAACCATTACATCATAAATCAAACCTAAATCAACTACGTTGATACCTAATTCAGGATCAACTACATCCTTCATTGCCTCAGTCACATCATCGACACTAGTTGTCATTTGCTCTCTCCCGTTTGTAAACCTTGCGACTGAATAGCTGCATCCTTAAAAGCCATCCAACCAAGCAGAGCACATTTTACTCGACCTGGAAACTTTGATACACCTGCAAAAACAACGGCATCCTCGAGAATTTGTGGATCACCGGTTGCAGTGCCTTTGCTGGCCATTAATTCGGAAAAGGATTTAACAATGACATCGGCTTCATCGAGAGTTTTATCCATTACTAAGTCACTGAGCATTGAAACGCTGGCTTGGGAAATGGAGCAACCTTGACCTTCCACGTGATTGACGTAATCACATTATTTTCAACGTTGAGATTCAAAATGATTTCATCACCGCAACTTGTATTGACATGACTGACTTGGGCAGTAAAGACCGGGTTCAAACCCTTGTGTTGAGGGTGCTTATAGTGATCTAAAATCACTTCTTGATACAGCGAATCAAGTTCCATCAAAATCTCCCAAAATACGCTTGTGCGCCTAGAAGTGCTTCAACTAAAGCATCAACATCATGCTCATCATTATAAAGATAAAACGAGGCGCGAGTTGTCGCCGGAACGTTCATACAACGAGCCAATGGCCAAGCGCAGTGGTGCCCAGTACGAACTGCAACACCTTGACTATCGACATATTGGCCGATGTCGTGGGGATGAATATCTTTGATCGTGAATGAAAGTGTTGCACCACGATCAATTGTATTTTCTGGGCCAATGATTCGGATTCCAGGTATGGCTAACATTTTCTTGAGCGCGTAATCAGTCAACGTCATTTCATGCGCATGGATTTTATCCATACCGAGATCCGTTAAATAATTAAGCGCTGCACCGAGACCTACGGCTTGCGCCATGTTCGGTACGCCAGCTTCAAATTTTTGTGGAACTGGTGCCCATGTTGCACTTGTCATCGTGACCGTTTCAATCATGGATCCACCCGTAAGAAAAGGTGGGAGTTCGTCAAGTAACTCGGCTTTACCCCAGAGAACGCCTACTCCAGTTGGTCCAACGGCTTTATG
>CAIXDY010000103.1 GCA_903918325.1 uncultured Actinomycetes bacterium | reverse complement strand
AGAGTAAATGGCTTCTCCATTTCGATAAGTTTGTATAACTTTAATTTGTGGAACGTCATGTGGATCTATTTCAAAAGGATTTTTATCCAAAACTATAAAATCCGCATTGAAACCTGGCGCTAAAGTTCCCCAGTTATCATCCTCAAAGGCTTGGTAAGCCACTTCATGGGTATAAGCCTGAAATGCCTCCTGAATTGTTATTGATTCATGTGGCATCCAACCACCAGTGGGTTTTCTATCCGGTGTTTGGCGGTGAACCGGTACCGCAATTCCTTCTAGAGGAATTTCACTAGTAACTGGCCAGTCACTTCCAAATGCAACTCGAGTTCCGTTGTCGATGAGTGAGCGCAATAAATATTGGCGATCAGTTCGCTCTGGACCAATACGAGGTGCGCTAGAGACTGCTTGCATCGGATCTTGCCTTGTCCACAATGGACCAAAGTTAGCGATGATGCCAAGCTCGGCAAATCGAGGTAAATCTGCAGAATCAAGTAACTGCACATGGACAATAGTTGGTCGTCTATCCCACTTAGGATTTGTTTTAATTGCCGCTTCGAGGGCATCAATAGATGCACGAATTCCTGCATCACCAATTGCGTGAATATGAATTTGAAATCCGGCTAAGTCCATCGCGACGACTGCTTTAGTCATCTCTTCCCATTTCCAGACAGGCATTCCGTGATAGCAGGGATCATTCGTATATGGTTCAAGTAAAGCGGCCGTGCCACCTTCAATAACGCCGTCAGCAAAAAATTTGATTGTCTTTGCCGTTAAATTCTTATTTTTCTTAGACGATTCGATAAGTGCGCGTTGCTCTAGAAAATAAGGAAGATCTTTTTCCCAAGAGCGTGGGTCTGCTCGAAAAGCTAAGTTAACTCCTTGTAAAAGCACTCCAGCCTCTTCTGCTGCTAAATATGCTTCAGCCATTCCACGGTCGACCCATGCATCGAGCCACCACGTAATGCCCACAGAGGCGTAACGCTTGCTGGAATATTCGAGAGCTTTTAATTCCCTTGCTACAGATGGCAGGGGAGCCTTATCCATAACTAAATTAACTGCGTCCCACTCACGCAACGTTCCCATGGCAGAACCATCGGGACGTCGAACTACTGTTCCAATTTCTAAATCACCGGTGAAGGTATCTACGCCTGTGCGCCGCATTGCTTCACTGTTAACCCAAATAGTGTGGAAATCCATTGCATTAAGAACTACCGGGCGATCAGGAACCACGGAATCTAAAAGCTTTGCATCGAAATTACCATTAGGGTCAATCGCTGGGTCGTACGTTCCACCGATGATCCATTCCAAATCTTGATTCGCATCTGCAAAACGTTTAATTTCAGCTAAAATTTCTTCAATAGTTCCTAAGCCAGTTATCTGTGGGCCAAATGACTGACGTCCGCCAAATAACGGGTGAGCATGACCATCAGCAAATGATGGTGAAATAAATCCACCTTTGAGATCAACGGTCTGATCACATTGGATTGAGAGCGCTGCATCACCGAGGGCAATAATTTTTGATCCACTAATTACCATGTTGTTTTGAATTGCAGAGCCTGAGGTTCCCGGCCAAATAGCACCATTAGTGAATAACGTTGAAGCCATGTGTCTTTACTCTCCCTTTTGCGTTAGCGAACTGTACATTTCTGGGCGTCTGGTTGTGAAGAATGGAAACAATTCAAGCCAATCCTTTTTATAATCTAGATGCAGGTCAGCTATTAGGATTGCGGCTTCATCGCGTGGAGCTTTCAGGATTTCTCTTCCGTATGGATCGCTAATGAATGAGGAACCATAAAAAGTAATTCCATCCTCAGTGCCGATTCGATTAACTGCTGCTACGAACATTCCATTTGCAATTCCATGTGCCATCATCATGCTGCGCCACAAAGGCTCTGTATCAAAATTTGGGTGGTCAGGCTCACTTCCAATGGCGGTTGGGTAACACACCAGATCTGTTTGGATTAGTCCATAACTTCTTGCTAACTCTGGAAACCACTGGTCCCAGCACGTTGGAGTCCCAACAAACGCCTTTGAAATTTCTACATTAGCGACTGGTGAGTTTCCTTGCTCAAAATATTTGTCTTCGTAATAGCCAGCCGTGATTGGTATATGTGTCTTGCGAGTTTTGAGTATAATTTCCCCCGCGGGATTCACAGTAATAGCACAGTTATATTTCCCATCAGAGGCATTTTCATAAAGTGAAATAACTACACACGCATTACTTAACGCGGCCATTTCGGCGGCAAATGTAAAACTTACTCCATCTAAATCTTCTGCAATGAAACTCAATTGAGCATCTGGCCGCGTACATGCATATGGATACAGGGAGAGCTCCTGCAAAATGATTAAGTCAGGCGAAAAAGATTGAATCGCCATAATTGCGTCTCGGTAAGCGCTTTTTTGTGAATCCAAATCGCCTAACCAAGCTTCTTGAATAAGGGCGATACGAAGTTTCCCCCGGGTAGGCAGATGAACCTGAGCCGGAGAATCGAAAGGCGCATCAAGTGAGGTGAGAATCTGAGGCATAAGGAAAGGTTACTGATTTAGTATTGAAGAATAAAGTTGTGGTCGGCGATCTTTTCGTACGTCATTCTTGTCTGTTATTGCAGTATTGGTTGGGAGTTCTACCTCGGCGTAAATAATCTGTGTTTGAGGATTCATTTCTGGCCGTGCAATCGCTTTTATTACACCCTCATCGTCAGTGATGACACTTGTCGAGACCCATGACTGCCCGCGCTCATCGCCACAGCGATCGGCAGCAACAACAACCAATTTGTTTTGGGAAGCGGCAGCTTGGACACGAATAACTTCCATAACCGGACTCGTTACTCTCTGCCCAATCTCTGGCCAATTAGTCGGAACGGCCAAAAGTTGTGCACCATGTAACATTGCAATTCTGACCCACTCGGGAAATTCAATGTCATAGCAGACCAAAGTTGCTATACGCCCTTTGCTTGTTTGAATCACAAGTGGGATTTCGTCGCCCGCTGTAAAGAATTTTCCTTCATCCCCAAAAAGATGTGCCTTTGCATACCAGCCGCATAGACCGCTCCTATCAATTATTACTGAGGCATTCCAGTACTTACTTCCTTCGAATAAGTTAATTCCAGCAACTATAACTACATCATTATCGGCTGCTATCTCTTTCCATTTTTGAATCAATGCACCCTCTAACGTAGTCGCGCTCATTTCCAGTTCAAGAGTCGTTTCGAATACGTAGCCAGAGTTCGAAAGTTCTGGGAGAACAATTATTTCAGCACCGTTTTCAACTGCCGTTAGCAATGCTGAAGTAGATTGCTCAACACAAGCAGCAGGAGTTTCTACATCTAGTTCTAATTGGCATGCGGCAATAAGTACCATGTTTTTAGTCTAGTTGGCAGCAACCAAATCTTCGCGAGTTTTAGTACCAGCACGATAGAAAAGTGCACCAACAAGCAACGTAATTCCAATGGCTACAAAGGCGTACGTAGTAAAAGTTGCTCGATTAACTCCATCAGGTAGTGCTGTGTCATCTAGAAGTTTTCCATTGGTCAATAAGCCAGGGAATATGCCGGCAGTTGTGGCAAGGGCTGACCAAAAAGTAGTTACCAGTGCGCAGACCCACACTCCAGCCATACCAAAGGGGACGCGATATGGACGTGGAGTATCAGGATGAGATTTCCGAAGCTTGATTAACGCTGGGAAAGTTACTAAGTAATTAACTGTTGTAAAAAGTAGCACTATTCCAATCATGATGTTAAATGCTTTTGCTGCACTTCCATCACCGGCTTTAGCGGCCACCAGAAAGGAAATCGTCGCGACTACGCCAGAAACAATATTGGCATTAATGGGTGTTCCATATGTGCTGGAAAATTTACCTAACCAAGCTGGCCCAGTTCCATCAATTGCAGCCATTGCTTGAATTCGATCGGCGCCCATGAGCCAAGCCGTTCCACCAGTTAGCATTGCCAGAATAAAGATAATCGCTGCGATTTTGAGCATAAATGTTCCGCTAGATCCGTAAACAGTAAATACAGTTCCAATAGCGTCTAGGAAAGATGAAACTCCCTTGCCCTTTATGTTATCTGCAGGAACAACACAGATGATTGCCAAGATTGGTAAACCATAAAGTAGGGCAGAAGTCAGTATTGCGCGCAAGACCGTAAATGGTACGTCTTTCTTTGGATTCTTCATTTCTTCACCGGCAGAGTTAGGAAGCTCAAAACCAACTAAGTTGTAAAAAAGAACCGGAGTAAGTGCGATAAAGCTGGCCCAAGTAGGTGT
>CAIXDY010000102.1 GCA_903918325.1 uncultured Actinomycetes bacterium | reverse complement strand
TGGCCTCGTGACCCATGGATACATCATCTTCTCGAATATCTACATATGGGTAGGTATCAGAACGTGAAATGGTATCGACCAATAGAGCATCGCACTTGACCGTGCTCTTTGAATGATGAGCGCCTTCTTGTACTTGCACTAAACCTCTATAAGAAGTTCGACCACCATTTCGTGCGACTGATTTTGAAATTACTGATGATGATGTATACGGGGCAGCATGAACCATTTTCGCACCAGAATCTTGGTGTTGACCTTCGCCGGCAAAGGCTAATGACAATGTCTCACCTTTTGCGTGTGGTCCCATTAAGAAAATTGCAGGGTACTTCATTGTTACCTTAGATCCGATGTTTCCATCGACCCATTCCATAGTTGCACCTTCGGCACAAGTAGCGCGCTTAGTTACTAAGTTGTAAACATTGTTAGACCAGTTTTGAATAGTGGTGTAACGAACGCGTGCGCCCTTCTTCACGATAATTTCAACAACAGCAGAGTGAAGTGAATCTGATTTGTAGATTGGGGCGGTACAGCCTTCTACATAATGGATATACGAATCTTCATCGGCAATGATTAATGTACGTTCGAACTGACCCATGTTCTCAGTATTAATGCGGAAATATGCTTGCAAAGGAATATCGACGTGGACTCCCTTTGGTACATAGATGAATGAACCACCTGACCACACTGATGTGTTAAGTGCGGCAAACTTATTGTCACCAACTGGAATTACGGTTCCGAAATACTCTTTGAAAAGCTCTGGGTGTTGCTTCAAAGCGCTATCGGTATCAAGGAAAATGACACCTTGCTTCTCCAGATCCTCGCGAATCGAGTGATACACAACTTCAGATTCATACTGGGCTGCAACACCTGAAACTAAGCGTTGCTTCTCAGCTTCTGGAATTCCCAAACGATCATAGGTATTTTTAATTTCATCGGGCAAGTCTTCCCACGTTGCCGCCTGCTTTTCAGTGGAGCGCACAAAGTACTTGATAGTGTCAAAGAAAATACCGGAAAGATCGGATCCCCAATTTGGCATTGGCTTCTTTTCGAAAAGCGCTAAGCCTTTTAAGCGTAAGTCGAGCATCCACTGTGGCTCTGACTTCTTAGAAGAAATATCGCGTACGACATCTTCATTGAGGCCACGTTTTGCATTAGTACCAACATCGCTCTTATCTGACCAACCATATTCATAGTTGCCGATGCCTTCGAGTTCTGGATGCGCGATTGTCATGCACGTACCTTTCGGTTTGTTGTTGCGTTAGTTGGTATAAAAGTTGTACAGACGCCATCACCATGTGCAATGGTGGCTAAGCGTTGAACATGTGTTCCGAGAATTCTTGACAGTGCTTCAGTTTCTGCTTCACATAGCTGTGGAAATTCAGAAGCTACGTGCGCAATGGGGCAATGGTGCTGACAGATTTCTTCGCCCATCGGTTTCTGGGCGACACTGGCGGCATAACCTTGTTCAGTGAGGAACTCGGCAACGGCCTGCGTTTTATTACTCTTCTTCGCGATTGCAATCGCTGCTTTGCGTTCTATGTCGTCTGCCCGTGATTGCGCAAAGCTATTTACTAAGTGATCGCCAGAATGAGCGGACATAAATTTAAGTGCGGCAACGGCTAAGTCATCATATGAATGTTCAAATTGTTCGCGGCCTTTATCGCTCATTACAAATACTTTTGAAGGACGACCTCTCCCCCGAATAAGTGCAGAGTGTGGTTCACGCGCTTCTAGAACTCCATCATTAACAAGTAGATCTAGATGTCGGCGAATTCCTGCAGGTGTTAAACCTAAGCGCTGGCTCAAAACCGCGGCCGTAGAAGGACCATTTTCAAGAATTGATCGAGCGACTTGATCACGAGTGCGCGAATCATCGGCCGGTATTACGCCTGTGGATCGCTGCATTTTCACAACAGTATTGTGTCGTAATTCGACACCTTCGGCCACTCGGCCCGCCTGAACACGCTTGAGCCATAGAGTTGCCCCATGACCGCCTCTCGCTCGGCTCGGGCTTTATCCCCACTGACGCTCGCCCTGCTGATATCGCAAGCGGCATTAGTGGTAACCGGCGGCGCGGTTCGCCTGACCGGCTCAGGCCTTGGCTGCCCAACGTGGCCTGAATGCACCGCAGGTTCTTATGTGCCAGTTAAGAATCAAGCTGAAGGAACTGTTCATTCGTGGATTGAGTTCACTAATCGTTTGTTAACTTTCGTTTTAGTTTTAGTTGCCCTTGCAACACTAGTGGCAGTTTTAAAAGCGGGTAGAAAAGATCTTCGACTACTAGCCCTAGGTCAGTTCTTAGGAATCTTTGGGCAAGGTGTCCTTGGTGGAATTACTGTCTTAACACATTTGAATCCCATTTCAGTTGCCTCGCATTTTCTTCTGTCGATAGTTTTGATTGCAGCTGCAACATCTCTGTACTCACGGCGAAGAACACCTGCTGAAGCAACCTGCGTTGCGGGCACACTCAATATTTATTCTCGATCACATGTTTTCTTAACTGCGGCCGTGGTCGTACTCGGCACCGTTGTAACCGGTGCAGGTCCACATGCCGGGGACATAAACGCACCACGCTTGCACATAAAAATTCAGGAAGCAGCTATGTTCCATGGTGTTGCC
>CAIXDY010000101.1 GCA_903918325.1 uncultured Actinomycetes bacterium | reverse complement strand
GTTTACAAAAAGCATACAAACAGGCACACCCGCGCGCATGAGAAGTTCACTCGTTGTTATTCCTACGTATAACGAAGTTGAAAGTATCGGCTCATTGCTCGATGAATTAGCGCATTTAAATGTAGATGTTTTAGTTATCGATGACGGTTCACCTGATGGAACTGCCCAGGTGTGTAAGGCGCATAAAGTCGAAGTAATTGAGCGCAATGGTAAACAAGGTTTAGGCAGTGCTTATCGCACTGGGTTTCAAGTGGCATTGGATCGCGGTTATGACTACATCATCGAGATGGATGCCGATGGTTCGCACCAAGTGAGTGATCTTGTAAATATGATGGAATGGACTGGAACTGCCGATCTATTAATTGGTTCTCGTTGGGTTGCCGACGGTCAGATTCGCAACTGGAGCAAGTTTCGCGAGTACTTATCAAAGGCTGCGAATAGATATGCAAATACATTGTTATCACTTGGAATCGCCGATACAACGGCCGGATTTCGAATTTATTCAGCCGAATTGCTTCGCACAATGGATATCCAAACAATTGCCAGTGAGGGTTATTGCTTTCAAATTGAGATGACGCGCAGGGCAATTGCCAGAGGTGGAACCGTTGCTGAAATCCCAATTACTTTTATCGAACGCGAACATGGCGTGAGCAAGATGAGCTTTGCTATTGCCGCTGAAGCTGTACTTCGGATCACGGCCTGGGGGCTTTTGCGCACAATCCGGCGGTAATTAGCACGCTCGCGGCTCAGGTAGGATTTGCCTTGCACCAATTGAAGTAATTCAGCTGGTGACATCTCAGCACTGCCTGACCATCCGGTCGGTGAATCATCTCGGTCCGTTAAATCGGTAGATGAATTTCAGTGCGACGGGCCTAACAAATTGTTTGGCCAAAACCGAGCAGGTTTTAATGTGCTGCGCACATAAAACCTAAGAAGGAGTATGCCGAAATGGCAGTAGTAACAATGCGCGAGCTCCTCGACAGCGGAGTCCACTTCGGACACCAGACTCGTCGATGGAACCCAAAGATGAAGCGTTTTATTTTTACAGAACGCAATGGCATCTACATCATCGATATCCAGCAGTCACTTGCACTAATCGACAATGCATATGAGTTCGTAAAGGACACAGTTGCAAAGGGCGGTCACGTGCTATTTGTTGGAACAAAGAAGCAAGCACAAGAACCAATCATCGAACAAGCAGCACGCGTTGGAATGCCAACAGTGACTGAGCGTTGGTTAGGTGGAATGCTTACTAACTTCCCAACGGTATACAAGCGTATTCAGCGTCTTAAGGAGCTTGAATCCCTTGAAGAGAAGAACGATCTACTTCTAACTAAGAAGGAACTTCTTGTTCTTCGCCGCGAACGCGAAAAACTATTTAAGAACCTCAACGGTATTCGTAACATGACTAAATTGCCTTCAGCGATTTGGGTTGTCGATACCAAGAAGGAGCACTTAGCAGTACAGGAAGCCAAGAAGCTTGGTATTCCAGTAATTGCTATCTTGGATACAAACTGTGATCCAGATGAAGTTGATTACAAGATTCCAGGTAACGACGATGCAATCCGCTCAATCGGACTTCTAACTCGCGTTATCACTGATGCAATCGTTGCTGGCCTTGCTGCACGTTCTGCTGCAGTCAAGACTGAGGTAAAAGATGAAGTTCCTGCAGTTGCAGCGGGCGAACCTTTAGCTGACTGGGAAAAAGAATTAGCTGGAACTCCAGCTGAAGAAGCAACCACGCTCACCGAAGGAGCTTAATTAAATGGCTGCATATACAGCTGAAGATGTGAAGAAGCTTCGCGAAGCAACCGCAGCAGGAATGCTCGATTGCAAGAAAGCTTTGGATGAAGCCGAAGGCGATTACAACAAAGCGTTGGACATCATTCGCGTTAAGGGACTCAAGGGAGTTACTAAGCGCGAAGGTCGTTTAACCTCAAATGGCGCCGTTGTTGCAAAGGTTGAAGGAAATCTTGGTGTGATGCTTGAACTGAACTGCGAAACAGATTTCGTAGCTAAGGGTGAGCGCTTTATTGCACTTGCTGATGAACTTCTTGCTCACCTACAAAACGTGCAATCAGATTCACTAGAAGCTTTTCTTTCAACAACAATGGCGAGCGGCAAGAGCGTTCAAGCAACTGTTGATGAGGCAAATGCAACGCTGGGTGAAAAGATTGAAGTTCGCCGAATCACTGTGTTGAAGGATTCTCCAGTTGGAATTTATCTGCACCGTACAAGTCCAGATTTGCCACCACAAGTTGGCGTTCTAGTTCAATTAACTAAGGATGCTGCTGAAGTTGGTAAGGACATTGCACAACACATTGCCGCTTTTGCTCCACAGTTTGTTAATCGTGAAGATGTCCCTGCGGACTTGATCGAAAATGAACGTCGCATTGCAGAAGAAACTGCACGCGAAGAAGGAAAGCCAGAAGCATCGATGAGCAAGATTATCGAAGGTCGCGTGACTGGCTTTGTGAAGGAAGTTTCTTTGATCGAGCAATCATTTGCTAAGGATGCGAAGAAGACCGTTAAGCAGATCCTCGATGAGGCGGGAACTGCCGTTAAGGCATTCAATCGCTTCCGCGTCGGTCAATAAGTTCGAAGGCTCAAACGCTTAGAATTTACTTATTCGAAAACTAGAAGTTAAAGGAGCACTCATGCCCGGTACACGAGGAACGTATCGGCGGGTGCTCCTTAAACTTTCTGGTGAAGTTTTTGGTGGAGCTAAAGGCATTGGTGTTGATCCCGATGTAGTTCAAGATATTGCTAAACAAATCGCTGATGTAGCCCGCAGCGGAGTACAAGTAGCAATTGTTGTTGGTGGCGGTAATTATTTCCGCGGCGCCGAACTCTCTCAACGCGGAATGGATCGCTCTCGCGCTGATTACATGGGAATGCTCGGAACCGTGATGAACTGTTTAGCTTTACAAGATTTTCTTGAAAAAGAAGGCGTTCAAACCCGCGTGCAAACTGCAATCACAATGGGGCAAGTTGCCGAGCCATATATTCCACTTCGCGCAATTCGACACCTTGAAAAAGGTCGCGTAGTAATTTTTGGCGCTGGTGCTGGAATGCCATTCTTTACAACCGATACCGTTTCAGCACAACGTGCATTAGAAGTTGGCGCCGAAGCATTACTTCTAGCAAAGAGTGGTGTTGATGGTGTGTACAACGCAGATCCAAAGAAGGATAAGACCGCTACAAAATATGACACGATTTCTTATGATGAGGTTTTAAGTAAATCACTCGCGGTTGCCGATGCCGCCGCTTTTGCGCTCTGTCGCGAAAACAAGCTTCCAATCGTGGTCTTTGATTTAATGAAAAATGGAAACATCGCCCGCGCAGTACGTGGCGAAACTATAGGAACTCTGGTTTCTTAAGCGCATTTTGCTCCGTGATATGAAATAGCTCATTTCATATAGAATCAGCGAATTAAGAAAGCACAAAGGAGATGTCATGGCAGATGTAGCTAGCACCCTCAAGGATGCTGAGACAAAAATGAGCAAAGCAGTAGAAGTTGCAAAAGATGACTTTGCCGCCATTCGTACAGGCCGTGCACACCCATCGTTGTTCAATAAAATTATGGTCGACTACTACGGTACTTACACCGCACTTTCTCAACTAGCTTCAATCCAAGTTCCCGAAGCGCGCATGGCAACAATTGCGCCATTTGATAAGGGTTCAATGGCCAGCATTGAAAAGGCAATCCGCGAATCAGATCTCGGGGTAAATCCAGGAAATGATGGCGTTGTTATTCGCATTAACTTCCCACAATTGACGGAAGAGCGCCGCAAAGAATTTATTAAAGTAGCCAAAGGCAAATCGGAAGACTCCAAAGTTTCAATGCGGAATATTCGCCGCGCAGCTAAAGAAGCTATCGAGAAGATGGAAAAAGATGGCGACATCGGTAAAGATGATTTAGCTCGCGCCGAAAAAGAGCTCGAGAAAATTACTTCAGAACATGTTGCCAAAGTTGATGAACTTTTGAAGCATAAGGAGGTTGAACTCCTAGAAATCTAAGGAGTTTGACTCACATGTCTGATTTCCAATCGATTAACAATGCGATAAATAAGCGGGCCGGGCGAAAGCTGGGTCCATCAATACTTGTTTCGCTATCTTTAATTGCTTTGGTGTGGTTTGCCCTTGATTATCATCGTGAGATTTTTGCAGTAGTTGTTGCAGTCGCGGTCTTACTAGGTATCCGTGAAATTGTGCGGGCATTTAGTGCGCGCGGAATTTATATTTCAGTTGTTAGCCTTGCTTTAGGTTCAGTCGGTTTGGCTTATGCCACGTGGAATGGTGGGACGGCCGGTCTGGCAATTGCAACTGCCATCGCGATTCCACTGCTTTTAATTCAGTTGCTCACGAAGGGCCCGGAAGGTTTCGTTCAAAGTGCAACGGCAACTACTTTTTCACTTCTTTATTTGCCTTTTCTAGCTGGTTTTTTAATTCTGCTCGCTCGTCCGCATACTGGTTTAGAGCGCGTCATGACTTTTGTTGTGCTTGTTGGATGTAACGACACCTTTGGATATGTCGTTGGCGTACTTTTTGGAAAACATCCATTAGTGCCGATAATTAGCCCTAAGAAAAGTTGGGAAGGCCTAGTCGGTTCATTGGTGTTTACCCTTGCAGGAGGGGCCTTGGCTTTTCACTACATTATGAAAATGCATTGGTGGATCGGAATTATTGTCGGATTAATGACTGTGTTTACGGCAACATGTGGAGATTTAATTGAAAGTGCCATGAAGCGCGATTTACAGCTTAAAGACATGGGAACTTTGTTACCAGGGCATGGCGGAATTTTGGATCGCCTAGATTCTGTATTGATTTCGGCGCCAGCTTTGTGGCTTGCTTTAGAGCTTGTGAAGCGTTGGTCATGACTAACCCTGAACTTAAATTAGTTTTTGATGAACCCGTGCAGCGTAAAAAAGCGCCTAAGCATTTAGCGGACTACTCACCAGAGGAACGTCGCGAATTAGCAAAGTCTTTAGGGCTACCAGCATTTCGTGCCAATCAAGTTGCAACTCATTACTTCACTCATCTCTCTGACGATCCAGAAACTTGGACCGACATTCCAGCCGAAATGCGTCAGAGCATTGCCGAGCAGTTCACACCTAAGTTGATTCAATTGGTGCGCTCGGTTGAATGTGATGGAGGAATGACCCGTAAAGATCTCTGGAAACTACACGATGGCGTACTGGTTGAATCTGTTTTGATGCGTTACACAGATCGCGTAACTGTATGTATCTCATCTCAAGCAGGTTGCGGAATGAACTGTCCATTCTGTGCAACTGGGCAAGCTGGATTAACTCGAAATTTAAGTGCTGGTGAAATCACTGAACAGATTGTTGCCGCTGCCAGAGCTTGTGCCAATGGCGAACTACCAGGGGGCGAAGCCCGACTCTCAAATATTGTTTTCATGGGCATGGGTGAACCACTTGCTAATTACAACGCAGTGATGCGCACGTTGCGAAACATCACTGATCCAAACCCAGATGGTCTTGGAATCAGTGCGCGTTCGGTAACGGTTTCTACCGTTGGTTTAGTCAACGGAATTGAAAAACTAACTGAAGAAGGTTTATCAGTAACTTTGGCGGTTTCTTTACACACACCAGATGATGAACTTCGCGATTCGCTAGTACCAATTAACTCACGGTGGAAAATCAAAGAAGTCTTAGCCGCCGCCGATGCTTACGAGAAGAAGACAGGTCGACGTTATTCCATTGAGTACGCACTCATTCGCGACATTAATGATCAATCATGGCGCTCAGATTTACTAGGTCGGCTACTTAAGAACCGCAATGCACATGTAAATTTAATTCCACTTAATCCGACTCCAGGTTCAAAATGGACGGCTTCTCGCCGCGAAGACGAAGCCGAGTTTGTTCGCATCCTTGAAAGTTATGGCGTTCCGGTCACGGTGCGCGATACCAGAGGACGTGAAATCGATGGCGCCTGCGGCCAGTTAGCAGCTGCCGAGAAATCGCAAACACCGACTAGTTAGCGCGGTTAAGAATTGGTAGGCTCAATTCCATGGAAAAGTTAACTAACTTTATTAATGGCAAGGCAGTCGACAGCAAGTCTGGCGAAACAACTCAACTTGTAAATCCTGCAACTGGCCTGGCTTATGCCACATCACCTAAATCAAATTCTGCCGATATCGATTCAGCATTTAAAGCTGCCAGTGATGCATTTCCTGGTTGGCGTGACTCGACACCTTCACAGCGCCAACGGGCGCTGCTCAAAATTGCTGATGCAATTGAAGCGCGTGCCGATGAAATTATTAATATTGAATGTACAAATACTGGAAAACCAATTTCGTTGACAACAACGGAAGAAGTTCCACCAATGGTGGATCAAATCCGTTTCTTTGCCGGAGCTGCACGAAATTTAGAAGGCAAATCAGCTGGTGAATATATGCCGGGCATGACATCAATGATTCGCCGCGAGCCAGTAGGTGTAATTGGACAAGTAACTCCTTGGAATTACCCAATGATGATGGCAGTGTGGAAGTGGGCACCGGCAATTGCTGCGGGAAATACGGTTGTGTTAAAACCAAGTGATACGACTCCTGCATCAACTGTATGGATGGCACAAGTTATGTCAGAGTTTTTACCTGAGGGTGTATTTAATGTTGTATGCGGAGAACGCGAAACTGGGCGAATGCTCGTTGAACACAAGCGTCCCGATATGGTTTCCATTACTGGTTCAGTGGGTGCAGGAATCCAAGTTGCTCAATCAGCTGCTACCCAATTAAAACGCGTTCACCTTGAGCTCGGCGGTAAAGCACCAGTTGTAGTTTTTGCTGATGCTGACTTACCTGCTGCTGCCGAAGCGATTGCAATCGCGGGATATTTCAATGCTGGACAAGATTGCACAGCAGCTACTCGAGTAATTGTTGAAGCCGCGGCTTACGATGAATTCGTTGCACTTTTGACCGAACAAGCTAAGGGAATAGCTATCGGCGCCCCACACGAAGATGTTTTCCTCGGCCCGGTAAATAATGCAAATCAATTAGCTCGGGTTAGTGCATTTTTTGATCGCTTGCCTTCTCATGCAAAAGTGATGACTGGCGGCACTGCGCTAGATAAGCCAGGTTTCTTCTTCCCTGCAACCGTGGTTGCCGATTTGAAGCAAGATGACGAGATGATTCAAAGCGAAATCTTTGGACCGGTTATCACTGTTCAAAAATTTGTTGATGAAGCCGACGCTGTCATCAAAGCGAATGGTGTCGATTATGGTTTAGCGTCAAGTGTGTGGACTAAAGATCATGGTCGAGCAATGCGAATGGCAAAAGCCTTCGACTTTGGGTGCGTTTGGATTAACACTCACATTCCAGTGGTTGCTGAAATGCCACACGGTGGCTTCAAACGCTCTGGATATGGAAAAGATCTCTCAGCTTATGGTTTTGAGGATTACACAAGAATTAAGCACGTCATGACCAACTTAGGGGCGTAGTATCACATCCATTAACGCACTTCCTAATTAAGGAGTACAACGTCATGGCAACAGAGCGTCCAATTTCGCCAGAAGCTCGATCAATTCTCAATGCGCACATTTCACGTCGCGGAGTTTTGGCAGGTGTCGGTGGTTTAGGTGGCGCAGGGTTGTTAGCTGCATGTGGCGGCTCTTCCAGTAAATCAAGTAGTGGTAATTCAAAAGTAGTTCGCTGGGGAAATTGGCCGTTGTATTTAGATTACGATTCAAAGACCAAGAAATATCCAACGCTTGAAAAGTTTATGACACAAACTGGATTGACTGCTAAATATTTTGAAGACTACAACGACAATGATGAATTCTTTGGAAAAGTGCAAGCCCAATTAAAACTTGGACAAGATATTGGGTATGACGTAGTAACACCTACTGACTGGATGGCAGCTCGCTGGATTCGTCTCGGTTACTCACAAAAATTTGATGTGGCTAATGTTCCAAACAAAGTAAATATCCTAGATTCACTTGCCGCACCTTCTTATGACCCACAACGTGAAGCCACTTTGACCTGGCAAGGAATCATGGCTGGATTTGGTTGGAATACCCAAAAGAATCCAAAGGGTATTCATACTTTGGATGATCTTTTCTCCCCACAAAATAAGGGCAAGATAGTTGTTTTAACTGAAATGCGCGACACCATTGGAATCATTTTGTTAGCGCAAGGTGTCGACATCACTAAAGTAACAGAAACTCAATTTATGAATGCCGTTGATTTCATGGCTAAAAAAATCGCCGATGGCTGGATTCGCGGTGTTAAGGGAAATGAATATGCCCAAGATTTAACTTCCGGAGATGCCACTGCAGTCATTGGCTGGTCGGGAGATATGTTCATTCTCTCTAGTGAAAATGCGGGCAAATTTGATTTCGCAATTCCAGAGTCAGGCGGAACGATTTCAGGTGATAACTTGATGATTCCTTCAACTGCTAGCGCAGATGGAAAAAAGAATGCCGAAGCTTTGATTAACTACTATTACGATCCAACTGTTGCTGCTGAAGTTGCGGCGTATGTTAACTATGTGTGCCCAGTTAAAGGCGCGCAAGCGGCCATGGAAAAGGTAGATCCAAAGCTGGTGAATTCTGAATATATTTTCCCTTCTGATAAGACAGCATCGCGCTTACATATTTTCCGCTCATTAACTCCAGCTGAAGAGACAAAGTGGGCAGAGGCTTTCCAGAAAGCCCAAGGTAACTAGTGTCGTCAGAGGCAATCAATGCTCGTGGAGATCTTCGATTAACGCGAATCACTAAAGAGTATGGTGACTTCAAAGCCGTTGATGATCTAACGCTGACAATTCCTAAAGGTTCTTTTTTCGCTTTGTTAGGCCCTTCGGGTTGTGGCAAAACTACAACGCTTCGAATGATTGCCGGACTTGAAGAACCAACCGTTGGAAGTATTCATTTAGGTGACACCGATATAACTACAACTCGCCCTTACCAACGTCCAATCAATACTGTCTTTCAAAATTATGCACTTTTCCCTCACTTAACAGTCTTTGAAAATATTGCTTTTGGCCTGCGACGTCGAGGTTTAAAGGATATTAAAGAACAAGTTGAAAAGGTTCTCAATCTTGTGGAACTTCCACATTTGGCCCAACGTAAACCAACGCAGTTATCCGGTGGACAGCAACAACGAATTGCTTTAGCTCGTGCAATTGTTAATCGCCCAGCGCTCTTACTTTTAGATGAGCCATTAGGTGCACTGGATCTAAAACTTCGCCGACAAATGCAGATTGAACTTAAATGGATTCAACGTGAAGTCGGTTTAACGTTCGTGCATGTAACTCATGATCAAGAAGAAGCTATGACAATGGCCGACACGATTGCCGTTATGAATGAGGGCAAAATTGAACAAATGGGCACGCCCGCAGATCTCTATGACAACCCAGAGACGGCGTTTGTAGCTAACTTTCTTGGGCAATCAAATTTAATTAAAGGCAAGATTGATGGCTCGGATGGCGACAACCTTGTTGTTGATCTGTATGGACAAAAGATTTCAATGCCCAAGAACCGAAGCCATGCCATAGATAGTTCGCTCTATGCGGGCATTCGTCCAGAGAAATTCCGTATTAGCTTGGTTGGCACACCAATTCGAGGAAATTGCCTGACAGGTGGTCACATTGAAGATGTTTCTTACATCGGGGTCAGTACGCAATATGTAGTTGCAATGCCGTGGGGTCAAGAAGTTATGGTTTTTGAACAAAATGATGATGGCGTTCCACCCTTTGATAAAGGTGATGAAGTCGTTATTTCTTGGGAGCCAAATTTTACTTTTGGATTGCGCGGCGATGAAGATATTGAAGCTGGTACTGAAGTAAATCCTGAGGAAATTGAAGGCGAATAACATGTCCTTACCCAAGGTGCGTGTTCCTTATTTGCTGCTGTTCCCAGGTTTTGCTTTTCTATTTACTTTCTTTATTTTGCCAATTATAAATTTAGCTCAAACTTCTACTCAGACACCTATCAAAGGTGGAGATACGGGGCAGTACCAGCAGAGCTTTGCCTTTAGTAACTACATACATGCTTTCACTGAAAATAAGGAGCAGTTCGCTCGATCATTTGTCTTTGCAACTCTTTCTACACTTTTAGCACTGGCTATTGCTTACCCATTGGCGTATGCCATCGCATTTAAGTCTGGAAAATTTAAGAACATACTCCTGGTTTTAGTTGTTGCGCCTTTCTTTACTTCATTCTTATTACGTACTATCGCTTGGAAACAAATCCTGGGGGAGGAAGGCTTCGTCGTCCCTGGACTGCGTTCACTTCACATAATCGGCCAACAAACAACGCTCACATCAACTTCTTTTGCCGTTGTTGCCGGAATGACATATAACTTTTTGCCTTTCATGACGCTACCTCTATATGCATCCCTTGAACGCATTGATCCGCGCACAATTGAGGCGGCGGGGGATTTGTATGCAAATGGAATTACTGCATTTCGTCGTGTAACTGTTCCATTATCAATGCCTGGTGTTGTGGCTGGAACTTTACTGACATTTATTCCAGCCGCTGGTGACTACGTTAACGCAGCGATTTTGGGAAGTCCGACTTCAAAAATGGTGGGAAATGTGATTGAATCCCGATATTTTAAAATCGTTGATTATCCAACCGCTGCCGCGCTTTCATTCACTTTGATGGCTGCGATTTTAATTCTTGTCACTTTATATATTAGAAAAGCGGGAACGGAGGAGTTGGTATGAGCCAAAAAGTAAAAGATGCAAGCATTCCAACTATTCCAGTTAAAGCGCGCTTCTCTCGCTGGTTTGGCCGGAATTTACTTCGAATTTATATGATCTTCGGTTTTACTTACCTGTTCATTCCTGTTGCTTACACTTTCGCTTTTTCTTTTAATGATTCCGGCAAGAGTAATTTAATCTGGAAAGGCTTTACGCTGCGGAACTGGCAAAATCCATGCGGTGCTCCCGAAGTATGTAGCGCACTGAGCAATTCGATAAAGATCGGCTTGCTCGCCACAACTTTTGCCACAATCCTTGGAACAATGATTGCTTTCGCTGTCGCCCGATATTCATTCAAAGGTCGTTCAGCTTCGAATCTATTAATTTTCCTCCCCATGGCAACACCTGAAGTGGTTCTCGGTGCTTCACTTTTGTCTCTATTTTTGCTCTTTAAAATTAACCCAGGTTTTTGGCCAACCGTAATTGCCCACGTGATGTTTTGTATCTCTTTCGTAGTTGTGACGGTGAAAGC
>CAIXDY010000100.1 GCA_903918325.1 uncultured Actinomycetes bacterium | reverse complement strand
ATGGGAAGCTTTTCGCAGGCACCATGGGAGATGGCAACTCACCTACTGGCTCCCTTTATAAAATAGATTCCGAAGGTTTCGAGAAAATACTTGATCGAGTCACCGTTTCTAATGGTTTAGCGTGGAACCGTGATGGTTCAAAAATGTATTACATAGACTCAGGCAAGCAATCGGTTCAAGTGGGCGATTTTGACTTAGCAACTTCAACAATCAAAGCGTTCAAACTCTTTGTTGAGATCCCAGCATCATTTGGAATTCCAGATGGGATGTGCGCTGATCTTGATGGTGGAATTTGGGTAGCTTTTTTCGGTGGCTCACACATAAGACGCTACGCTGAAGATGGTACACAAACTCATGCAATTGAATTACCTGTCCCGCAAATAACAAGTTGCTGTTTTGCAGGAGAAGGTTCAACGCTTTTATACATCACCACAGCCTCGGTGGATGTGGGTGATGGAAGAAAAATAGATAGCAACGAAGGAAATCTCTTTTGCATTGATGTTGGGATTCCTGGGGCAGGAACCGTTCCTTTTATTCTTTAAACAGAGCGGAGACGAGGAGATTTGAACTCCTGAAGGGTTTAACCCCTTACCTCGTTAGCAGTGAGGCGCACTCGACCGGGCTATGCGACGTCTCCGAGTACGGGTGAAGTTTAGCGTGTCCAGGGTTGGCCACCAATTCTCTTCACCATTACGCTCACATCATGGAAAATTCAGATAAAGCGTTAGAAACCGGTAGCAAGCGAGTGTATGACGTTGCGCCATCAGAGATGTTTGGCGATTTTATGAAAACTGGTTGGGCGCCAACTCCGCTAGAAGGAATTACACAAGATGAGGTAATTGCTTATTGTGTAAATCGTCGCGCCAAACTTTCTGCAGCTTTCTCTGGATTACGTGTTGTTCTACCAAGTGGTGGACTTAAGCAACGCAGCAATGACACTGATTACAACTATCGACCACACAGCGCTTTTGCTTATTACACCGGCGTGCAAGGTGTTGAAGCAAATCCCAATGCAGTATTTGTTTTAGAGCCAAGTGGAGAAGGCCATACGCCGATCTTGTTTATTAATCCCCGCTCAACGCGAGATACCGATGCTTTTTTTCGCGATGCAAAAAATGGTGAACTCTGGGTCGGTCGCAGATTTACTACCGATGAAGCGGCGCAACGCTATGGAATTGAAGTTCGCCCAGTAACTGAGTTAGAAACTTTCCTTAAAAGTGGAGTTGCTGCTGCACTTCATGGTTATGACGAAGTTGTCGATGCAACTGTAAAAACTCATCCTCGTGCTGCAGAACTTGTTAATTTTGTTTCAGTGGCACGCCTGATCAAAGATGATTACGAAATTCGTGAAATGCAAAAAGCTGTTGATGTAACCCACCGTGCTTTCAGTGATGCAATCCGGGTGTTGCCAACGGCTGCACAAACACCGCGCGGTGAACGTGTTGTAGAAGCTGCATTTTTCGGTCGTGCACGCATTGAAGGAAATGATCTTGGCTACAACACAATTGCGGCAAGTGGTTCGCACGCCTGTGTTTTGCACTGGAATCGCAATGATGGCGATATAAAACCTGGCGATTTATTGTTACTAGATGCTGGCGTAGAAGTGGATTCGTATTACACCGCCGATATAACCAGAACGCTTCCTATAAGCGGAAAATTCTCACCTATCCAACGCTCGCTCTATATGTTGGTGTACGAATCACAAAAAGCGGGAATTCAAGCGATTAAAGCCGGGGTCCCATTTTTAGATATTAATCGCGCCAGCCACAGCGTTTTGGTGCAAGGTTTAATCGATATGGGAATTATAAAGATGAGCCTTGAAGAAGCGATGGATCCAAAAGTAAGTTTGCATAAGCGTTGGACTCTGCACGGTGTCGCTCATATGTTAGGTATGGATGTGCATGAT
>CAIXDY010000099.1 GCA_903918325.1 uncultured Actinomycetes bacterium | reverse complement strand
ATTTCTAGGGCTTTATTGAGGGATTTCAGCGCGGTATTTTCCTGATCTATATTCATATTTGCTTCAGTTAAGAATTTATTAATCTGCTGGCGAACTGTATTTTCAGGCAACGCGGCCACTAGTGCTGGAGTTTTTTTCGGATCCTGTTTATTAATTATATTGAGTTTGATTTGTCGAACTAATTCGATCTCGGGCATGCGCTGAATTACTTCATCAGCACGTTGCCAATCCTTAGTTGCCAGCCTTAAATAAATTTCGCTCATATCAACAATCCAGTTAAGTTGATGCGGGGTTTGAAGTGTGGATAAAAATGCACGCTGTTTAGCGATTGCATCCGATGCCACTGAAATGGCGCCTTGGCTTATTTGTATTCGAATAAGTGTTCCTTCGGCCATGAAATACCAAGGCCAGATCTCCCATTCCTTAGCTTGGCGCATAAGATAATTCAGGGTTTCAACACATGCTTGGATTTGTGATGCTTCAAGTTGCGCTCGTGCCAAAACCATCAGTGCATCTTTTGGCCCGTTAATTCCAACATAACCATTGGCGGTAGCTTGTGAAATTGCAATCCCTGCTAATTCTGCGGCCTGGATGTATTTGCCTTCGGCATATAGCAACATCGATTGAATGCAAGATAGTTGATAAGCAATTAGGGCTTCATCACTAGTTACGGGAATCGCCTTAGCGTCGGCACATGCTTGAGCAAGAACGTCAAAATCATCGTAAAGAAAGGCTTGACGTGCCTTCACGCGATGTAAAGCAATGAGATCTGTTGAATCAAAAGAATTTCCTACGCCCAATGGCAAAAGTGCAACATCAAGGGCTTGGGTAGTGCGCTCAAAATCTCCACGCGCAAAATAGATATTTGCTTTGACGCTTGCACTCAAGCGGGTTAGAAATTCACCCTCTGGAGAAAGTCCACCAATGTATTCGAGTTCCATGGCAAGGGCTTCAGCGCTTTTAAATTCAGAACTCACTAAGTGCCCCACCACTTTGATTGCTTTCTTCATGACTTCACCATATGCAGAGTTATCACCGGCAAATGATGCCCACTTAATCAGTACATCACCTCGACCAATTGCTGCCATTTGCCGGACGCTGGATCTAAAAATTTCGGTGAATCGTTGTTGATTGCCAGCTAAATGTGCGAAATGTAGAGCTTTTGAAAGATCGTTTCGCGCAATAAAAAGCTCAGCCAGCTCGCTTTGTATACCTCTGATGCACTCCACCGATTCATGTGGCAATTGCGACAAAGCTTCAAACATAATGGGATTGAATCTGTATGTACGGTTGGCTGTAGTAGAGACAGTAACGAAAAAACCATCGGTAGCCAAGCGATTAATGAAAGCCTCAGAATAATCTTTACCCAAGATAATTTGGGCGATCTCTGCGTCAAACTCTTCAATCACACTTAATTTATGCAGTTTTTCACGACTAGCCTGGGAAAGCATGTTATAACTTTCAAGGGCTAAAAGTGACAGTGGATTAACATTTGATGCCACGGCATCAGCAAAAGTTGTATGTGAATTCCCCTTTTGAATATTTCGACACATCATCTGAACTGCCGACGGCCAACCTTCACACATATCAAGTTCATGAGAATTTTTCTTTGAACTAAGATCTACTCCGTTGATGTTGGCGATCATCGCTACTTCTTGCGGTGAAAATTTAAGTTCTTCGCTGGTGATCAGCGATAGATTGCCTGCAGTTGCAAATCGCGAAAGTGATGTGAGCGGTGTAGTACGTCGAATAACTACTAAATGGGCATTCTCGGGAATACTCTCGGTAATTAACTCCGCATAAGACGCAATCATTTTATTTTCGGCCCGCCCTGCATCAATAACAAAGTTAAATTCATCTGATAACTGACCAATCGCTTTTCCAAGAAATTTGATTGCAGCTTCTGGGGAATAATGTTCGATGTTTTCAACACCTTGAAAGAAATTTGGAAAATACTTCTCGACCGCAACAACAACGTGTGCTTGAAAATCTTGGATGGTGTCGGCGGTATCAGCTGTGTACCAAACAGTTGGGCGCGCACTAGCTTGCGCCCACTCTGACACGAGTGTTGTCTTTCCATATCCAGCAGGGGCGATAACTAGTGTCGCACCAGGCACATTCGTTTCAAAAAGTGGAAATAAATGTTTACGAGATAAAAAGCTGGTTGGAATTGCGGGGGGTTGCGAGCGCGGCAAACTCACCTGTGCAGGGGTGACTGATTGTTGGCTCATGGCTCAAGGGTGATGCCCCCAGACCATAAATTCAAGCCTCAATCACCCTAATAGGGGTGAGGAGTAGAGGCGATTTTTTTACAGGGTGAGGTTCTTAGTAATTTGCTCGGCATGCTCGATGGCATGGCGAGTATAAATTTCTAGCCAACGCGCAAGCGTGAATTCTCCAGCTTCTGAATGGATACAAAAGTTATTCAACTGTTCTGGTTTCAAGCGCTGGATTATTGCTAATGAGCCCGCACGCACAGCTTTAAAAACATCAATTGAAACCTGCACTGGCATATCCGTGTAACCCAACGTTGGGTGTTGTGCCCAAGCAGCTTCGTCATAACCTTGAATTCCAGTTCCGGGTTCGGCAACTAAACGACGCAGACGCGCATATGACTGGGCTTCACTATCTGCACAGTGGTGAATAACTTGGCGTGAACTCCAGTCCTGACCCTCATGTAGATCTAATTTATTTTCAGGTACCTGCGTAGCAATCGCTAAATATTCCTGGGTCGCTTTCTCATACCCTGCGGCAATTTCGGCAATAGTTGGCATTAGTTACTCATTCCTATTTGGAACTGGCCAGAGTGTGTTTCGACCATATTGCCTTCATCGTGAATCTTGGCAACAAGTAAAACAACGATTACGACTAATAAGCCAGCAATAATGCCCAGAAGTAGTCCGCTCTTTTTATCCAGATTTATTTGCATGGCGCCAATATAGCGACGTTAAAAAGCAATTACCACAGATTTCGTAGTTTTAAGCGGGGTATTCGCCGGTAACTAAGAAATAAACACGGTGTGCTACCGATACGGCATGGTCGGCATAGCGTTCGTAATAACGCCCCAGCAAAGTCAGGTCAATAGCTTTATCGATGGAATATCCAGCGCTTGGCTCTACTAGTTTGGTGATCAAAACTCTGTGAAGTTCGTCAATGACGTCATCATCTTTATCAACTTCCAGCGCCATTTCGGTGTTGCGTGTGGCAATTACTACTGCGATTTTTTCAGTAATTTTCACGTCGGCAGCGCCCATTGATTTAATTATTTCAGTGAGCTCGGCTGGCACAGCAGATTCTGGATGTCGCATGCGACAAACCTTTGCAATGTGATGGGCTAAATCTCCCATTCGTTCTAAGTCCGAACTCATTCGAAGCGCCGTTATTAATGCGCGCAAATCAGATGCAACGGGTTGTTGTCTGGCAATGGTGTCAATGATTCGAGTATCAAGATCGTGCTGCAACGTATCAACTTTTTCATCTGATGTGATTACTTCTTCGGCTAATTTCAAATCACTAGTGAGAATTGAACTCGTTGCTTTAGCCATCGAAATTGAAACCATTTCTGCAAGGTCTACTAGGGACTGAGAAATGTGATCAAGTTCGTCTTGGAAAGCAGATCTGATAAGGGCCATTGCCCAAACTTAGGGGGAAAGCATGAATAGAGTCCATCACCTAAGTGAACGGACGGTAAACTGGCGTTTTCGGACTATAGACTTGCTGGCATGAGGTTCTTGCGCAGGGACTTAGAAGAAAACGACACCCGTGTCCTGCCGCCAATGCTCCTGGAAACGTTAAATCAACTTGAGGCCGATGCAATTATTTTTGCCCCAGGTGAAATCCCGATATTTATCACCCCAGGTGTAGAAACTCTTGGAATTCTGCGCGATGGAAAAATTCAAAGTTCTGAATTACTTGCCACAGTTCGCGTGGTCCGCCGTACTAATTTTCGCCAAGTAGGTGAAATTACAATCCCGCGCGGTCCTATCGGAGATGGAAAACACGAATTAACCGTAACGATTTTCCCTCTATCTAAAGATGACTTAGTTTTGGTGTTAGTCAGTGATGAGAGCGAAGTGCAACGTGTGCACGATGTACGACGTGACTTTGTAGCAAATATTTCACATGAACTTAAAACGCCTATCGGTGCACTTTCACTTTTAAGCGAGGCAGTTTTAGGTTCGAAAGATGATCCAGAATCAGTCGTTAAATTTGCCACCCGTATGCAGTCCGAAGCTAAGCGGTTGACCGACTTAGTTCAAGAAATTATTAATCTTTCAAGAGTTCAGGACTCAGATCCACTTGAGCGAGCTGAAGAAGTGAGTATCGATTACATAATTCGAGAGGCAATTGATCAATGCCGAATCACTGCAGATAATCGAAAAATAGATGTGACCTATCTTGAAACCGGAGAAACTAAGGTTCTGGGTGATCGTGACCAGTTAATTATGGCAATACATAATCTCATTGAGAACGCCATCAATTACTCTCCGGAAAATACCAAGGTCTCAATTACTAAAACAAAATCTGATGGGATTATCGATATTTCTGTGACTGATCAAGGAATCGGAATATCTGAATCTGAGCAAGAAAGAATTTTCGAACGTTTCTATCGAGTGGATCCAGCTCGATCTCGCCAAACCGGCGGTACCGGTTTGGGTCTTTCTATCGTTAAGCACGTTGCAGCAAAGCACGGTGGCGAAGTAAAAGTATGGAGCGTTGAAAACATCGGGAGCACATTCTCTCTTCGATTACCTATCTATGTACCACCAATGGAGATAACTGAATGACAAAAATTCTTATTGTTGAAGATGAGTCATCATTTTCTGAAGCCCTAGCTTTTCTTTTGGGGAAAGAGGGCTTTGAAGTAAGTGTTGCCGAAGATGGACGTCAAGCACTCAATATCTTTGCAAAAGAAGGCGCAGATTTAATTTTGTTGGACTTAATGATTCCAGAAGTATCAGGCGTCGATGTCTGCCGTGCTATTCGTACCACTTCACAGGTGCCGATAATTATGCTCACGGCTAAAGATGCCGAAATTGATAAGGTGGTTGGTCTAGAACTTGGTGCCGATGATTACGTAACTAAGCCTTATTCTTCACGTGAATTAATTGCAAGAATTAAAGCAGTGCTCCGTCGTGGAATCTCCGATGCCGATTTAAATGGCGATCTTGATGTGGTTTCTGTCGGCCCAATTAAATTAGATACTGCCCGCCATCAAGCTTCAATTAATGGTGCGCCCATTGGTTTGCCACTTAAGGAGTTTGAATTACTGGAGTTCCTTATGCGCAATGCAGGACGCGTGCTTACACGTTCACAATTAATTGATCGCGTATGGGGTGGGGATTACTTTGGTGATACCAAGACCCTTGATGTACATATCAAGCGCTTGCGATCAAAATTAGAAGTAGATCCAGCTAATCCCGTACTCATTCAAACTATTCGTGGCCTTGGCTACAAATTAGAGAATTAAAGGGAAGCGAAAGCCTCTTCTAGAACGCCAAGGGCATCTTTGAGCAGTTCATCAGTAATTACTAATGGTGGCAAGAAGCGCACAACATTTGAATAAGTTCCGGCAGTAAGAACAAGTACGCCTTTACTCTGGCAATACTTCACTACCGCGTTCATCGCTGCTGTGTTTGGATTCTTAGTTCCTGGCTCTACTAATTCAATGGCCTGCATTGCACCGCGACCGCGAACTTCACCAATGACTGGATACTTCTTAGCAAGTGCTCGAAGTGAATCACCAAGGATTTCGCCAATGTGGCGTGCACGTGCAACGAGATTTTCCTCTTCCATAGTTTCCATCGCACCGAGGGCAGCAGCACAAGCAATTGGATTTCCACCGTATGTGCCACCCAAACCTGATGCGTGAACTGAATCCATAACTTCGGCACGGCCAGTGATTCCAGCTAGCGGAAGTCCACCGGCAATTCCTTTAGCTGTTACAACCATATCGGGCACGACGCCTTCTTCTTCAACAGCAAACATATGGCCAGTGCGTGCAAAACCAGTTTGAACTTCATCTGCAATAAAGACGATGCCATTGTCCTTTGAATACTGTGCCAGCGCGGGTAAGAAACCTTTAGGTGGAACGATAAATCCACCTTCGCCTTGAATTGGTTCTATTAAAATCGCTGCAACGTTATGTGCACCAATTTCTTTATCAATTTTATGAGTGATCATTTCGATTGCATCTTCAG
This sequence comes from uncultured Actinomycetes bacterium, assembly GCA_903918325.1. GTDB lineage: Bacteria > Actinomycetota > Actinomycetes > Nanopelagicales > Nanopelagicaceae > Planktophila. The sequence continues at coordinate 9,821 of CAIXDY010000099.1, read as the reverse complement.
TAATTGTTGCTTGATTGCCAACCCAATGAAATGAATACGGCATTGGCACACGATAAATTTCAGGTGCAAATGGACCGAAGCCTTCTTTGTAAGGCATGTTCTTGGCAGTTAAAGCCATCGTTAAATTTGTTCGACCGTGATAGCTATGTTCGAAAACAACAATTGCCGGACGCTTTGTGTAGTGGCGTGCAATCTTTACGGCATTTTCTACAGCTTCGGCGCCTGAGTTAACAAGTAAAGACTTCTTCTTATGCGTTCCTGGCGTCATTGCATTAAGTTTTTCGCAAACTTCGATGTAGTTCATATAAGGCGCAACCGTGAAACATGTATGTGTAAATGCTTGCACTTGTTCGATAACGCGATCGACTACACGTTGAGCTGAATTACCAACATTAGTTACGCCGATACCTGAACCTAAATCGATAATCTGATTTCCATCGATGTCGAGCAAAATGGCATCACTTGCACGTTCGATAATTACTGGAATCGCCATACCCAATCCCCCAGAAGTCGCTTCCGTGCGACGCTTTAGCGCCTCAGTAGATTTTGGTCCCGGAATAGCGGTAACCAAACGACGTTCTTGAGTCAGATTAGTAAGTGTGGTCATAGGAAAAGTCTAAGGCCTCATTTCCGCTCGGGGCACCTTGAAGTTACCCTTAGCGCTATGAGTTCACTGAGAGATTCGGCACCGCTACTGGATGCCTACCTTTCTTACTTTGAAAGTCAGCGCACTCCATTCACGATCCCAGGTCACAAGCAGCGAGCCTCACGCTTGGATGCGGGCCTTGGCGCAGTAGTCGATAGCGATACACCTTTATATGGCGGCTTGGATGAAATTAAGTTAACCAACCAAACGCTTAAGAAAGCTGAAGCTCTGGCCGCCACATTGTGGAAGGCAGATTACGCACGCTTTTCTACGGGTGGATCAACGCACGCTAACCAAGCAATTGTTTTAGCTCTTGGAAAACCTGGCGACAAAGTTGCGTTGTCACGCACGGCACATCGATCAATTCTGAGCGCGTTAGTTCTAGCAGGTTTAGAGCCGATTTGGTTAACACCAGAGATTGATTCAGCAACTGGTGTACCAACCGGAATTTCTGTGGCCGAATTTGAAAAAGTAATTGATCAAAAGCCCATTGCGCTTTTACTTACCGAGCCGGGTTACATGGGCACAATTTCAGATCTCTCTGCGTTAGTTAAAAGCGCACATGCACATTCAATCCCAGTAATTGTTGATGCTGCGTGGGGTGGCCATTTTGGTTTTTCTTCTGCTGTGCCACAGCATTGTTTGCAGTTAGGTGCGGATGCACTCATTACGAGTGTCCACAAAGCTTTGCCCGGATACAGCGCTTCGGCTTTATTGCTTGCACAAGGCACACTTCTTAATTTAGATCGAATAGAACAAAGTTTTGAAACTACGCATACAACCTCACCTGCCGGTGCGCCTTTGGCATCTATTGATGGTGTGCGTGCTTTGCTACAAACTCGTGGAGATGAATTAATTTCTCAACTTGTTTCTCAAGTTGCCCTTTTCAAAACTAAGGTGCAATCACACTTTAATATACCTATCTTTTTAAATGAAGGCGACTTTGCCCCAGGCCGCTTCGATCCAGCAAAACTTGTTCTGCGCACCAATCAATTAGGCGCATCAGGTATCGAGATTGAAAAGAGATTACAAGCGGCATTAATACGCGTTGAGATGGCTGATAACGACACCATAGTTTTCCTTGCCACGCTCTCGGATTCGGCCGCCGAATTTGATGCACTTGCCGAAGTTTTAGTACCGATCCTAAACTCCGTGCAAAGTGCGCCGCGCGCAACAGCTACATCATTGAGTTGGTCAGTTATTCCTTCAGTAGCAATTTCGATGCGGGATGCCTACTTTGCTCAAACTCAAATGGTCTCGGCCAAGGATGCTCAGGGACGAATCTCTGCCGATTTAATTGCACCGTATCCCCCAGGTGTTGCGGTGGTGGCACCAGGTGAAATTCTTACCCCAACTATTCTCGATGGTTTAGCGGCCACTAAAGCCGCTGGGGTTCGCATCGCTTATGCCACCGATCCAACGCTTTCGACTTATCGCGTAGTTAAAAATTAACCTCAAGCCGATAGCATCAGCCACATGTCGCAGAATAAAAGTTGGCAAGAACGTGCTCTTGAACTAAAACCACAATCTCAACTATTTATCGATGGCAAATTCGTCGATGCCGCTTCTGGAAAAACTTTTGAAAATTTCTCGCCGAGTGATGGCCATCTAATTTGTAATGTTGCCTCTGGCGATATTGAAGATATAAATCGTGCAGTTGCTTCAGCTAAGAAAGCTTACGACTCCGGAATTTGGCGTGAGATGAATCCGCGAGATAAAAAAGCGATTATGTTGCGCTGGGCCCAACTTCTTGGCGAACATAAAGAAGAATTAGCTTTACTAGAGGCCATCGACACTGGCCGACCAATTAGTGATGCCTTGAGTGTTGATGCACCTAATTCAACTCGAGTGATTCAGTGGTATGCCGAGACAATCGATAAGACTTATGACGAAATTGCACCTGCGCCACGTAATGCTTTAGCAATGGTTACTCGTGAACCACTGGGGGTAATTGGCGCAGTTGTTCCGTGGAACTATCCCATGATGATTACCAGTTGGAAATTAGGTCCAGCAATTGCAATGGGTAACAGTATTGTTGTTAAGCCCGCTGAAAATTCCTCACTGAGTGCACTCAAGATGGCTGAACTTGCAGTTGCCGCTGGTCTTCCACATGGCGTATTTAATGTTGTTCCCGGCCTTGGATCAGAAGCAGGGCAAGCTTTAGCGCGTCACATGGATGTAGCCAAGATTGCATTTACCGGTAGCGGACCAACTGGTCGCAAGATGATGCAGTACGCCGCAGAATCTAATATGAAACAAGTTTCGCTGGAACTGGGCGGAAAGAGTCCACAAGTAGTTCTCAATGATTGCGTTGATTTGGAAGCTGCCGCATCAACAATTGCTTGGGCAATTTATTACAACGCAGGACAAACCTGTAATGCCGGTTCACGAATCATTGTTGAAAAAGGCGTTAAAGAAGAGTTATTTGCGCATTTGCATAAGTTCCTTGAAAGCTTTGTTGTTGGAAATCAATTTGACCCAGCTACTCAGATGGCCGGTCTAGTCTCCGAACTTCAGCGCGATCGCGTTAATGCTTATTTAGATTTAATTGGTCAAGATGGCGAAAAGTTAATTTTCGGTGGCGAAAAGACAACTGGAAGTGACTTACTTATTAAGCCAACATTGATAGATAACGTCAAACCCGATTCTCGCCTTGCCCAAGAAGAAATCTTTGGCCCAGTCCTTGTCGCTATCGATGCAAAAGATGAAGAAGACGCACTCCGTTTAGCTAATGGCACTGAATACGGTTTAGCTGCTTCGGTCTGGACCAACAATGTAGCCAGAGCTCATAAATTCGCGCGCAAACTTCGCGCCGGCACGGTCTGGGTAAATACTTTCGACATGCTTGATGTCATCACACCATTTGGTGGCTTTGGTGCTTCTGGTAGCGGCCGTGATAAATCACTTCATGCCTTGGATGCTTACAGTGCACTCAAAACAACGTGGGTAGACCTTAACTAGCAATTCGCTCAACAATCATTGCGCAAACTGCGCCCAAACTAAGGAGTTATAGCGTGAAAATGAAGGCGGCAGTTCTAGATGGCATCGGTTCAAAATTTGAAGTCAGAGAAGTTGAATTAGATAAACCTAAATCTGGTGAACTCTTAGTAAAAGTTGCGGCAAGTGGTTTATGTGCAAGTGATTTGAATGCTATAGATGGGAAGCGCAAACTAGTTCCGTTTCCTGCCGTCATTGGTCATGAAGCTGCAGGTGTTGTTGTTGAAGTTGGCGCAGATGTGATCGGTGTTGCCGTTGGAGATCACGTGATCATGTCGATTGTCCCTAACTGCGGCACATGTGATTACTGCAAGAGTGGGCGTCCAAATTATTGCTCAACTGCTGGAAATGCCATGTCGGTTGGCGGTTTATTTGATGGAACTTCACGTCTTAGTCACAATGGTGAAAAACTTAATCACTTTTTAACCGTTGCATCATTTGCCGAATACGTTGTAGTTCCAGCATCAGGTGCCGTTGTTATACCTAAAGAGATGCCACTGGATCGAGCAGCCTTAATTAGCTGCGCAGTACTAACGGGTTATGGAGCCGTTGTTAATACCGCGCAAGTTAAAGCGGGCTCAACGGTTGCTGTTTTTGGTTGTGGCGGAGTTGGCTTAAATATTATTCAAGGTGCACGCATGGCCGGTGCTACAACAATCATCGCCGTTGATGTAACTCAAGAAAAATTAGATCTTGCAAAAAAAGTTGGTGCAACGCACGTTATCAATGGTGCAACCAATGATCCTGTTGCACACGTTAAAGAAATCTGTGGTGGCGTGGACTATGCCTTCGAAGCCTTGGGCCGTGAAAGCACGATCCAACAGGCATGGGGCACGGTCGGTGTAGATGGCACGCTCATTTTGGTCGGCCTCATGAAAAATGGCGCCACCATCACGCTGGATGCCGGCCCATTCGTCAATGAACAGTCCATTAAAGGCTGCTATTTCGGCTCAGCTAATCTGAGAAAAGATGTACCGGCGTTAGTAAAAAGTTATCTAAATGGCGAACTATTCCTCGACGAACTCATATCCGAGCGGATAGGTTTAGAGGGCCTTAACTCAGCTTTTGATCGTTTAAGAGCTGGGGAGGGGGCGCGAAACGTATTGGTTTTTAACTAAATATGTTTTACGTAAGTACAAAATTCCCGATCACTTGCAATCAACACGTGTATTGCAATGGATAAGGATGTATGACAAAACACATACCACTTACAACTAGGAGGAACGTAGTGAAGTTTAATAAATTCACAAGCGGATCAGTAGCTGCAGCACTTGTTGTTGCACTAGCGATCCCAGCACTAAGCACTACTTCTGCATCAGCTGCCGTTAACTACGCAAAGATCACCAACGCCTCACAAGGTGGCGGCATGGCCGGTCTTGCAGCTGCATGTAAGAAAGAAGGACAACTTAACGTCATCGCTCTGCCTCACTACTGGGCAAACTATGGCGACATGATTACAGGATTCGCAAAGACATATGGCGTCAAGATTGATGAAGCTAACCCAGAAGGTTCTTCACAGGAAGAAATTGATGCTGCAGTCACAAATAAGGGAACTACACGTTCACCTGACGTATTCGACATTGGTCTAGCAGTTGCAGTTAAGTATTTGGGAACTGGAACATTTGCGCCATACAAGGCAAAGACTTGGTCATACTTACAGTTCGCTCAGTCAATTGATCCAACTGCTGAAGTTTCACCAAACTACACAGGAACAATGACAATCGGTTACAGCGGAGATTTAGGAACAATCACATCTCTTAACGATCTATTGCTTCCAAAGTTCAAGGGCAAGGTTTCCCTTAATGGAGATCCACTAGGTTCTTCAGCTGCCATGAACGGTATCTTCATGATTAACAAGGCACTTGGCGGAACATTTGATGATGTTACAAAGGGTGTTGCATTCTTTGCCAAGCTAAAGGCAGCTGGAAACTTCATCAACGTTAACCCAACAGAGGCAACTATTGCTTCAGGACAGACACCAGTTGTTATTGACAACGGTTACATCCAAGCTGGCGTTGTAAAGACAATGGCTGCAGCAGGCAAGGTATGGAAGATGTACACACCTGCAGCAGTTGGTTCTACATACAACAGCGCAGTATCTGCTTGGGCACCACACCCAGCATGTGCACGTCTATGGATGGAATACTCACTCGGTGAAACAGGTGCAACTATCTGGGCAACTGGTGGAGCTACTCCAACTCTATGGGTATGGCTACTAAAGACTGGCCGTGCATCTGCTGAAGGTAAAGCAGCTATCGGTGTTAGCAAGACTGTTGCTGAAAAAGCATCAGCAGATCAGACAGCAAAGGCTCGTGTGTATCTAAAAACTGCATGGCCTGCAGCTGTAGGAACTAACTAAGTAGCTCAATAAGGTCAATTAATTGACTCAACTTCAATACAAGGGAACCGGTTCTGCCAATGGCAGGACCGGTTCTCGGTATTGGCGTGGAAAGAGCGCGTACTTAGGTGTTGTCCCATTTTTATTGGTTAGTGGGATTTTTTTACTGTATCCAACATGGAATGTTGCATCAGGTGCTTTCCAAGATAAACATGGAAAATTCAGTACATCAGTATTGAAAGAAGTTTTTAATTCAAAAGTTGCCCGACATGCATTTGCTAACTCATTAGAGATTTCAGCTAAGACCGCGATTGCCGGCGCAATTCTCGGCGGTTTATTTGCTTGGGCTTTAGTAAATGGAAAACCTGGTGGTTATTTTTACCGAGTTGCTGTGGCTTTGAGCTCCGTGCTCGCCCAATTCGGTGGCGTGATGTTGACTTTCGCTTTCCTTGCAACTTTTGGCTTCAACGGTTTAGTTGCAAATATCGCACTTAAAGTTGCACCGCACTCATTTTTAGCAGATTCATCATGGTTATATGGAAAGTTTGGAATCAGTGTTTTATATACATTTTTCCAAATCCCACTGATGGTCTTAGTTTTCTTACCAACACTTGAAAACCTAAAGCCGCAATGGCGCGAAGCATCCGATGCTTTGGGTGGAAAAGCCCATGAATACTGGGTACGAATTGGTATCCCAATTTTGACCCCATCTTTTGCCGGTGCTGCACTTTTACTTTTTGTTAACTCGTTCTCAGCCTATGCAACTGCAGCAACGCTGATTAACTTGTCGGACTTTTTAACTCCTCTTGAAATTGCAACGGCGCTTACCAGTGAAACTGGTGGAGCTAATCCAGCCGAAGCGAAATCTCTCTCATTCTTTATGGTTGTTGTAGTGATAATCGCGATGACGTTTTATGCCTTGCTGCGTAAACGCGTGAGCCGTTGGGAGCAGCGCCGATGAAGAAAAAACTCCCCGTCCGCATCTGGCGTTGGACAATCATTACCGTTGTCGGTACTTATTTAATTGTCCCTCTGTACTCCATGTATGACTTCTCAACTAAACCTTTTGGTTTCCAAGATAAGGGCCGCACTTTCAGAGCTTGGAAAATTATTCCTGGGCAGCCAGATTTAATTGCAGCGATCAGTCGCTCATTAATCACTGCGGCAATTGTTATGGCATTGATTTTGTTCTTAATTGTGCCTACTGCGATTTGGGTACATTTGAAACTACCCGCACTTCGTCGCCCATTTGAACTTCTATGCTTACTCCCCTTAGCAATTCCAGCGATTGTTATCGTGGTGGGTATCGCCCCGTTGTATCGCTGGATTTCAATTCACTTGACTGAATCACCTATTACGTTATCGGGTGTTTATTCAATGCTGATCTTGCCCTACACCTACCGATCTTTATCCGCGGCCCTTGATGCCGTCGATATTCATACGCTGGCAGAAGCTGCGCGCACTTTGGGGGCGGATACACGACGTGTGATCTTTGGAATCATCATGCCAACGATTAAAACGGGAATTGTGAACGGCTCATTTATCGCCATTGCGCTGGTACTTGGTGAGTACACAATTTCAAATATTCTCAACTACAAGACTTTCCAAGTAGTAATTGCACAAATCGGCCGTACAAATGGAAACGTGGCGGTAGCGGTTTCACTCGCCTCGATTCTTTTTGTACTTGTTTTACTTCTCCTCATCCCTACTAAGAAGCGTCGTAGTGCAGTTCTCGACGTCGACCTCGTCTGAATCGAAAGGACACTACGTTGAGCTCCTCGACATATGTACAACTTGTTGATCTCTCCAAGCATTTTGGAAAGGTTCGCGCCCTCGACGGATTAAATCTTGAGATTGCACAAGGTGAATTAGTAGCACTCCTCGGTCCATCGGGATGTGGAAAGACAACGGCGCTTCGCGCACTAGCGGGCTTGCAAGAATTAGATCGCGGTCAGCTCATCGTTGATGGCAAAGATGTTACTTTTCAAAACGCTAATAAGCGCGGAATGGGAATGGTCTTCCAGGCATATTCATTGTTCCCACACATGACTGCGCGCGAGAATGTTGAATATGGTTTGAAACTTCGTGCCCACAAAACCGCTTCAGATAAGCGCAAAGCCCGTTCAGCTGAACTTCTTGAACTTGTTGGTCTTTCAACACACGCTAATCACTTTCCGCATCAATTATCGGGCGGACAACAACAGCGTGTAGCGCTAGCTCGTGCGCTAGCGATTTCACCCAAGGTTTTACTTTTGGATGAACCGCTATCAGCGCTGGATGCGAAAGTGCGTACACAGTTGCGTGAAGAAATTCGCCGCATTCAAATGGAACTCGGTACAACAACTTTATTTGTAACTCACGATCAAGAAGAAGCTCTCAGTATCGCTGATCGCGTAGGTGTTATGCGCAATGGGCAGCTGGAACAAATCGCTGCACCTGCCGAACTCTATGACCGACCAAAGACGGCTTTCGTAGCGGAATTCGTTGGTCTCACTAATCCAATTGCAGGCAAAGTAAGTTCAAGCAGCATCGAAGTTTTAGGCAGCGTTCTTAAAACTCTGCCTGGTTCAGTTACTTCAGGTAACGGAATTGCACTTGTTCGCCCAGAAAGTATCGACGTTGTTGCAAGTAAATCCGGTAACGCCACCGTTACTTCGGCCAGTTTCCTTGGTGCTTCATGCCGCCTCACAATTTCTATGACTGATGGCACCCGTATTACTGCCCAGCTGCCAAGTTTAGATGCCGCAGGAATTGGCGCAGGTGCTTCAGTACAAGTATCTCTTCTTGATATGCCGGTTTTCGTAAAGGCAGCGGGATGATCTTTGGTTCGATTGCAAAGCTAGAAACCTTTTGTAATGATTTTGTTGGTTTTGTAAAAGTAACGACTTCTGATGGGCACATCGGATGGGGTCAAGTTTCAAATTATCACTCAGATATAACTGCGCAAATATTTCATCGCCAAGTTGCACCTTGGGTATTAGGTAAAGATGCATCTGATATTGGCGCGCTCATCACATTAGTTGAAGCCCGCGAACATAAATTTCCAGGAAGTTATCGCTGCCGCGCAAATGCGGGTCTGGATACTGCGCTGTGGGATTTACGTGGCCGAGTTGAAGCAAAGCCCGTTGTCGAACTTTTGGGTGGAACTGCTAAAAAATTACGTACCTACGCATCATCTATGCGCCGCGATATCACTCCAACCGATGAAGCTGCGCGCCTAGTAAAACTCCGCGATGAGTTTGGTTTTGATGCCTTTAAGTGGCGCGTGGGTGCTGAATGTGGAAATGATATTGATGAATGGCCAGGACGCACTGAAGAGGTTGTTCCCGTTGTTTCGCGCGCACTTGGTGATGGAATTACTAAACTTGTTGATGGCAACAGTGGCTTTTCGCCAAAGCGCGCCATTGAAGTTGGAAAATTATTAGAGGCCGAAGGAATTAGCCACTTCGAAGAACCTTGTAAATATTGGGAGCTAGAGGAAACTAAACAAGTTACCGAAGCCCTTTCAATTGATGTAACTGGTGGTGAACAAGACTGGGATCTAGTTACGTGGCAGCGCATTATTGATATGCATGCCGTAGATGTGTTGCAACCCGACATCATGTACATGGGTGGAATTTGGCGAACATTAAAAGTTGTAGAGATGGCTAAAAAAGCCGGAATGCCTATTACTCCACATAGTGCCAATCTTTCGTTAGTAACTATCTGCACGATGCACTTACTAGGAGCGATTCCTAACCCCGGCAAGTACCTCGAGTTTTCTATTGAAGGTTTTGATTACTACCCGCTTCAAAAAGATCTTTTTCTCGGCAATCCTTTTGCAATCGAAAATGGCTCAAT
>CAIXDY010000098.1 GCA_903918325.1 uncultured Actinomycetes bacterium | reverse complement strand
AAGCCAATCCTTTAGCACCGCGTGCTTTAGCCCAATCTTGCCAAGCATCTAATTCGCGGCGTGCAGAGCTGGCTCCTCCGGGCATAACAACACTGCCAACATACGGTGCTTGGAATACACGGAATGTGGTTGCCTTAAAAAACTCGGTTTGTTCAACTAGTTCCAAGCCAAAACGTAGATCTGGTTTATCAGATCCAAAGCGAGACATTGCATCGGCATAGGTCATGCGTTGCAAAGGGAGTGGAATCGTGTAACCAACGGTCTCTTTCCAAACTTTTGCGACAATCTTTTCAGCTACTGCCAAGATATCTTCTTGATCAATAAACGACATTTCAATATCGAGTTGTGTGAACTCAGGTTGACGATCAGCGCGAAAATCCTCGTCACGAAAGCAACGCGCAATTTGATAATATTTTTCCATTCCAGCAACCATAAGAAGTTGTTTGAAAAGTTGTGGCGACTGCGGCAAGGCATACCAGCTACCAGGTTGCAGACGTACTGGCACTAAGAAATCTCGGGCGCCTTCAGGCGTCGAGCGAGTTAAGTACGGTGTTTCAATTTCAAGGAAAGCTTCGTCTTCCATTACGCGACGAATCGTAGAAGTGACTTTTGAGCGCAAGCGCAAGTTAGCTGCAGGTTTTTCGCGACGCAAATCTAAATAGCGATATTTCAGACGCACTTCTTCACTGATGTCAGCATCATTTCCAGAGTCAACCGGGAAAGGAAGTGCAGCTGATTCACTGAGAACTACAACGTCATCGCCCATGATTTCAATATCACCGGTGGGAATATTCGAATTTTCATTTCCGGCAGGACGCGCTAAAACTTCTCCCGTGATAGCTAAGCACCATTCAGCGCGCAATGAACCGGCGATTTTTTCATCGCGAATCACTACTTGAACTGAACCCGAGGCATCTCGCAAATCGATGAACGCTACGCCACCATGATCACGTCGGCGTGAAACCCAACCCGCCAAAGTGACGGTTTGCCCAACGTGAGATTTACGCAGGGAACCTGCTTCATGAGTTCTTAACATGGGTTAGTTCAACATCCTTATTTCGAAAGCGCGGTTAGCAATGCATCAATCTTAACCGATGAAGTTGCGCCGGTTTTCATCTCTTTTAGCTCCAGAGTTCCACTGGAAATCTCTGAATCCCCGAGAACGATGACATAGCGTGCCCCGCTCTTATCAGCGCCTTTCATCGCACCTTTCAAAGCCCGATCACCAAAGGCGATTTCTACATTTTTTCCATGAGAACGCAACTGGGTCGCTAAAGACAACGCCTTAACTTTGGCATCCTCGCCCAATGGAATGATGAAGAGATCCGATACAAATAAATCTTCATTGATAATTCCTTCAGCTTCAGCAGCTAACAAAGCGCGATCTACCCCTAAACCAAAACCAATTCCCGATAGTGACTGCCCGCCTAACTCGGCCATCAAGCCGTCATAGCGTCCACCCCCACCAATTCCAGATTGGGCGCCTAACAATTCGTGAACAAATTCAAAAGTAGTTCCGGTGTAATAATCCAGACCGCGAACCATGCGTGGATTGAGTACGTAAGTGATTCCGAGGCTATCCAAATAATGAGTGACTTGCGCAAAATGTGTTTTAGATTCGGGGCTGAGATAGTCCACCAATAGTGGTGCCTTAAGCATCGCCTGCTTAATTTCTTCGCGCTTGTCATCAAAAAGTCGCAATGGATTTAAAGTGGCGCGAGCTGCTGTAGCTTCATCTAAATTCATAGTTGCAATAAATTTAACTAAATCTACGCGATGTGCTGCACGCGAGGCGGCATCTCCCAGTGAGGTTATTTCCAATCGATATTTACTCAAACCAATAGATTTAAATCCTGCATCAGCGATTGCAATAACTTCAGCATCAATTGCCGGATCATCTAAGCCAATAGCTTCAATTCCCACTTGATAGAACTGGCGATAGCGCCCAGCTTGTGGTCGTTCGGCCCGAAAGAATTGTCCTGAGTACCACAGCTTGGCAGGTAACTGTCCGCGATCTAAGCCATGTTCAATCACTGCGCGCATTACACCAGCAGTTCCTTCAGGTCGAAGTGTGATTGACCGTCCACCGCGATCTTCAAATGTGTACATCTCTTTGGAAACTACATCTGTTGATTCGCCAACGCCTCTGGTGAACAGCTCCGTGTCTTCAAAGACCGGTAATTCAATGAGTTGGTAACCAGCCAATCGCGCTGGAGAAATTAAAGCCTCGCGAACAAACTCAAAGGCGGCAGAACGTGGTGGCGTGTATTCACTGACACCTTTAGGGGCTTGAATTTTTTGCTTGGACATCAATATCGTCCAATCAGTTTCGTTAAATATGGATTACTTCGTTTTTCGGCGGCAATTGTCGTCTCTTCTCCATGACCCGGTAACACACGAAGATGATCACCTAAGGGCAGAATCTTTTTGCGCAAAGTCTGTTCCATATCTTTAGCCGAACCCGACGGTAGGTCGGTACGACCAATAGAACCAGCAAAGAGCACATCCCCGCTGACTAATAATTCATCATCAATTTCAAACATGAGTGAGCCGGCAGTATGACCGGGTGCATGCAAAGCTTTGAATTTCATGCCCACGATTTCCACGATCTCTCCATTGCGCAATTCTCGTACATCCGCAGGTTCAGCAAACTCCATACTCGATAATGTCGCTACAAATTCTGGGCCGTGAATTTTTTCTGGGTGAGCTAAAGCCACACGATCGAGTGAGTGAATGTAGGCCGGGATCTGATAACCATCGGCAATAGGTTGAATTGAAAATGTATGATCCAAGTGCCCATGCGTCGCGATAATCGCAACGGGTTTAAGCGAGTGTTTGGCGAGTAAGTCATTGAGCGTTGCACTGACGTCGGGCATACCGGGATCGATTACAACGCACTCACTTCCAGCTTTAGGAGCAATGACCCAGCAGTTGGTGGCATACATAGGCGCGGCAAAAGAGTCGACCAGCATGGAATTTGCCCTCCCGTACGCTCACATGTCGGCGCAATTGACGCTCACAGTAGGAGACAGGGTACCTTTTACCTCCGCACCATTCACGCTCATACAGGCTGCGTCCTGGGTGAGCACGCACACTGATAGCGACGTTCTAGATAAGAACAACGCGCTGAAAGGGATCCACACCATGAGCGAATTCAATCCAACACCTCAAGCAAGTGCAGCATCAGCATTAATCGGAGATCCCTCAGCCTTTGGTCGCGTCGCAGAAGATGGCACAGTATTTGTGCGCACTTCTGCTGGTGAAAAAGCAGTTGGTTCATACCCTGGAAAAACTGCCGAGGAAGCGCTCGCTTATTTCGTTCGTAAATTCGAAGTTCTTGCCGCAGAGGTTGCCTTGCTCGCTGCCCGTATCAAAAGTGGAGCGTTAGTTCCATCGGATGCATATGCAGCTGTAAAGAAATTGCGTGAGCAAGTTAAAGAACTCAATGGTGTTGGTGATCTAGATGCACTCTCTGCATCAGTGGAACAAATCGAACCACTTATCGAAGGTCATCGCGAAGCGTACGAGGCTAAGAAAGCTGCCGAGACTGCCGCTAAATCTGCCCGCCGCGAACAAATTCTTGTAGAGAAAGAAAAGATAGTCGCTGAGGCTGAAAGCCTTGCCCTTTCCGAAAGCTGGAAAACCACTGGCGATCGTTTGAAAGTTTTGCTAGATGAGTGGAAATCTGCGCCACGTCTTGATAAGAAAGCCGATGCCGATTTATGGAAGCGTTTCTCATCATCGCGCAATAAATTCGACAAGCGCCGCCGCACACATTTTGCCGCCCTTGAATCAACACAAAAAGTAGTAACCGATGCTAAGAAGGCCATCATTGAGGAAGCCGAAAAACTTGCTACATCCACTGAATGGGTCCCAACTGCTAAGCGTTTCAAGAGCCTTATGGATGCTTGGAAAGCTGCCGGTCGTGGCAAGCCAAGTGATGATGCAAAAATGTGGGCGCGATTTAAAGCTGCGCAAGATCAATTCTTTGCAGCTAAAAATACTGACTTAGAAAAGCGCGATACAACGATGGCTACTAACTTAGCCAAGCGTGAAGAATTAGTAGTGCAAATCGAAGCGTTGCTACCGATTACCAACCTTGATGCAACCAAAAAATCATTGCGCGATTTGATGAATTCTTGGAGCAAGATCGGTATGACACATCGCGATAAGCGCGCCAGCCTAGATGCCCGCGTGCATGCAGTTGAAAGCGTTGTGAAAGAAGCTGAAGCTGAAATCTGGCGCAAAACTGATCCGGCCGCCAAAGCTCGCGCAGCCGAAGTTGTTAAACAACTTTCTGACTCGATTGAGAATTACGAAAAAATCGCGGCAAAATCTGAGAGCGCTGGCAACGCTAAGAAGGCAGCAGAAGCACGTGAATCTGCCACTGCACGTCGCGTTTGGTTAGAAGAAGCTAAAAAATCTTTGGCTGAATTTAGCTAAACCTGTTACGGCATTACCAATCCACCATCAACTGGAAGGGTAATGCCAGTTACATAGCTAATCAACCGATCGTCATTCCTAGTGACATGGCATTCACATACATGCGTACTCAAATCTTAGGACACTACGGTTCGGAACAGTCTCATGTTCGCGAACTGATTGAATTCACCCGACAAGGCCGACTCGATTTGTCGCAATCCATTACTGAGATTTT
>CAIXDY010000097.1 GCA_903918325.1 uncultured Actinomycetes bacterium | reverse complement strand
GCGAAGGGCAGTAGCTCAATTGGCTAGAGTTGCCGTCTCCAAAGCGGCCGGTTGGGGGTTCGAGTCCCTCCTGCCCTGCAAGAAGTTTTGATCAGCAGTACTAAACGAAAGGAACGACGATGAGCGAGTCACACGAACAAGTTGCCGAGAAGCTCGGTCTATTTGCGCGCGTCGGTCTTTTCTACCGCCAAGTTGTTAACGAACTTACAAAGGTTGTTTGGCCAACTCGTAATCAGCTCACTACATATACATCGGTCGTTTTAGTTTTCGTAACTTTCATCATCGCCGTAGTTTCATTGCTCGATCTTGTACTTACCAAGGTCGTCTTCTGGGTATTTGGATAAAGGATCGCCATGACCGAAGAGATCAAACACGACGCTTTCGAAGCCGCGCTCGCCGCTTCAGCAAGTGAAATCGCAACTCCAGAAGTTGAACAAACTCCTGAAGAAATAATTGTTGAAGCCGTTACATCTAACGAACCTGAATTGGCATTGGCATCTGATGAAGATGGCGATATCGAATCAGATGAGAATGACCCAAATGCAGAATTCCGTCGTACATTGCGAACAGCTCTTGGCGATTGGTACGTAGTCCACTCTTATGCGGGCTATGAAAAGAAAGTAAAGGGAAACCTTCAGACCCGTATTCAGTCACTCAACATGGAAGATTATATTTTCCAGATTGAAGTTCCTGAAGAAGAAGTGAAGGAACTAAAGAACGGCCAGTTCAAGATGGTTAAGCGCAACATCTACCCTGGTTATGTTTTAGTTCGCATGGATCTAACTGACGAATCATGGTCAGCAGTTCGTAATACCCCTGGTGTTACAGGCTTCGTTGGCAATGCACATCACCCAAGCCCTTTGAGCATGGATGAAGTTGAAAAGATTCTTGCACCACGTCCAGTTAAGAAATCAGACAAGATTGATATTCGCTTGATTGATTTCGAAGTTGGCGAATCTGTCACAGTTATGGATGGTCCTTTTGCAACCCTTCCAGCATCGATCTCAGAGATCATGCCAGAACAGGCCAAACTCAAGGTTCTTGTCTCTATCTTCGGACGTGAAACCCCTGTAGAACTCTCATTCGCGCAAGTACAAAAGATTTAATTTCAAGAACTACTAGAAAACAAAAAGAGGAAAAGAAATGGCACCAAAGAAGAAGGTAACCGGATTCATTAAGTTGCAGATCCAGGCTGGCGCAGCAACACCTGCTCCACCAGTAGGTCCTGCACTCGGTCAGCATGGTGTCAACATCATGGAGTTCGTTAAGGCGTACAACGCTGCGACTGAAGCTCAAAAGGGCCAGATCATTCCAGTAGAAATTACTGTTTACGAAGATCGCTCATTTACTTTCATCACTAAGACTCCTCCAGCATCACGATTGATCTTGAAGGCTGCAGGCGTTGAAAAGGGATCTGCAGTTCCACACAAGACCAAGGTTGCAAACATCACCATGGCTCAAGTTGCTGATATCGCAAAGCTCAAGATGTCTGACCTCAATGCAAATGACATTGATGCAGCTTCTAAGATTATTGCTGGTACAGCTCGTTCAATGGGAATCACAACTAACGGATAATAAATAAATTTCTTTTTCTCACCCCGAGAAAAAGATGTGGGAGAACCGCGCTGGTTCGCTAACCACGACCTACGAAAGAATGAGGAAGAAATGAAGCGCTCAAAGAAATATAACGAGGCTGCTGCAAAGGTCATCAAGGATCACCTTTACACACCGCTCGAGGCAGTAACACTTGCTAAAGAAACATCAACAGTTAAGTACAACGCATCTGTAGAAGTTGCATTGGTACTTGGCGTTGACCCAAAGAAAGCCGATCAAGCGATCCGCTCAACTGTTAACTTGCCACACGGAACAGGTAAGACTGCTCGTGTTTTGGTTTTTGCTAACGGTGAAAAAGCAGATGCAGCACGCGCAGCTGGCGCAGATATCGTCGGTGGCGATGAATTGATCGAAGAAGTTTCAAAGGGCCGTCTTGATTACGACGCAGTTGTTTCAACACCAGATTTGATGGGTAAGGTCGGTCGACTTGGAAAGGTTCTCGGACCTCGTGGTTTGATGCCTAACCCAAAGACAGGAACAGTAACTACCGATGTTGCAAAAGCTGTTGAAGATATCAAGGGTGGAAAGATTGAATTCCGCGTTGATAAGAACTCAAACCTTCACTTCCTAATCGGTAAGACATCATTTACTGCTGATCAGCTAGCTGAGAACTACGCAGCTGCGATGGAAGAAGTAATGCGTGCAAAGCCAAACTCTTCAAAGGGTCGCTACGTACAAAAGGCCGTTGTTTCAACAACTATGGGACCTGGAATTGCAGTTGATCCAAACCTAGTTCGTGAGCCAGTAGCTAACTAAGAATTTGACGAGGGTAGGTCACCCGGCCTACCCTCTACCCATAACCAAAGACCGCAGGTCTGAATCAACCGCAAGGAAGATTCAATAAATGAGGAAATCTCAACCCGCGTAGGTGTTCACGTAAATCCGTGCGCCAACGCGTCACGGATTTTTTTATTTTCCTGTGATCACTAAGTACCAGGAAAGGTGAACCGAATGGCTCGCCCAGATAAAACATCAGCAGTTGCAGAACTGACGGAAGACTTCCGCACAGCTACTGCAACAGTCCTGACTGAATATCGCGGACTATCCGTGACTTCAATGAAGGAACTACGCCGTGCACTTGGAGATTCAACCAAGTACTCAGTAGTGAAGAACACTCTTACAAAGATTGCAGCAAAGGATGCCGGCGTTGATCTTTCACCAGATCTACTAGTTGGTCCTTCAGCTGTTGCATTCATTAAGGGAGATCCAATCAATGCGGCTAAGAGCCTGCGCGATTTCGCTAAAGAAAATCCATTTCTTGTAATCAAGGGTGGAATTTATGAAGGCAAAGCAATTACCAAAGAAGAACTTATGCAGCTCGCTAACCTCGAGTCACGCGAAGTTCTGTTGGCAAAGCTTGCTGGCGCTATGAAGGGATCGCTTGCTAAGGCAGCTCGTATATTCGATGCACTGCGTATCAAAATGGAATCAGAACAAGGTTCACCAGCACCAGTTGCAGCAGCTGCACCAGTAGCTGAGGCTGTCGTAGAAGCACCAGCACAAGAAGTTGTGGCTGTGGCTGAAGAAGTAACACCAGAAGTTGTGGCTGAAGAAGTAACACCAACAGAAGAGAAGGAATAACGAAAATGGCAAAGCTCAATACAGAAGACCTATTGGCACAGTTCAAGGAAATGACATTGGTCGAGCTCTCTGAGTTCGTTAAGTCATTCGAAACTGAATTCGATGTAACAGCTGCAGCTCCAGTAGCAGCTGCAGCAGCAGGCGGAGCGGCAGGCGGCGGAGACGCAGCTGCAGCACAAGATGACTTCACAGTTGTCTTGGAAAACGCAGGCTCAGCAAAGATTGCAGTTATCAAGGAAGTTCGCGGATTAAATTCAAGCCTTGGCTTGAAGGAAGCGAAGGATCTTGTAGATGCAACTCCAGCGGTTCTCCTAGAGAAGGTCAACAAGGAGACAGCAGACAAGGCAAAGGCAGCTCTAGAAGCAGCTGGCGCTACAGTCACAATCAAGTAATTCGTCAGAGAACGCCCCGTTTGGCTTCGGCCAAGCGGGGTTTTTTCTTTTCTATGGGGTTTCCACATTTATTGCACAATCGGCAGACAAAACCCCCCCTTGGGGGTATAAGCCCCCGGTTGGACAGGGGCTGGGGGTGGGCGATACCCTTCACCTTCGCACAAAAATCTTATGGTCAGGGCATATAGCGGCTGAGACCTAATAGTTGTGCGTCCCCGCTTTATTGTCTGGAAGGACATCTCTTGGCCGCGATTAAGAAATCATCAGTAGCACCACGTCGAATTTCATTCGCCAAGATTCGCGAACCGCTCGAAGTTCCTAACTTATTAGCACTCCAAGTTGAGAGTGTTGATTGGCTATTGGGTAACGACGCATGGCGTTCACGTATCGCAGCAACCGAATCCATGAATCGTGGAGAAATCCCAACAACTTCTGGTTTGGAAGAAATCTTTGAAGAGATTTCACCAATCGAAGATTTCCAGGGATCAATGTCTCTCACATTCCGTGATCACCGATTCGAGCCACCTAAGTACTCAATCGATGAGTGCAAAGAGCGCGACATGACATACGCACAACCACTTTTCGTAACAGCAGAATTTACTAACAACATCACTGGTGAAATTAAGTCACAGACCGTATTTATGGGTGACTTCCCAGTTATGACGCCTCGAGGAACTTTCGTTATTAACGGAACTGAGCGCGTTGTTGTTTCACAGTTAGTTCGTTCACCTGGTGTTTATTTTGAACGCACTATTGAAAAAGCTTCTGACAAGGATGTATTCACAGCTAAGGTAATTCCTAGCCGTGGTGCATGGCTTGAATTTGAAGTTGATAAGAAAGATTTAGTTGGCGTACGTATCGACCGAAAGCGCAAGCAATCAGTAACTGTTTTCTTGAAGGCTCTTGGCTGGACTGAAGAACAGATTCTGGAAGAGTTTGGCGATTTCGAATCAATGCGCGCAACTCTAGAAAAAG
>CAIXDY010000096.1 GCA_903918325.1 uncultured Actinomycetes bacterium | reverse complement strand
CTTTTCTGGCTTCACACCGTGTAGCTAACAATGTTCCACTCATTTCACTTGGTGCGCAACAAGCAATTATCCGGGCTGAAATAGAACGCGATGATCGAGTTTTAAATATTGATTTAGAAATTAATGCCAACAAAGCTAATCGCGCGCGTATTAATGGCAACCCAACGCGTAGCCAACGCGAAATTTTAGGCGCCTGCCAAATAGTTTATTTCTCTCCCGAAGACTTAGATTTAGTGCGGGGGGAGCCCGGTGGCCGCCGCGATTTCCTTGATCGGCTGCTTATTACACGCACTCCCCGTATAGCTGGAGTTATTGCTGATTACGAACGAGTTGTTAAACAACGCAACGCGCTATTAAAAACGCGCTCCTCAGCCAGCGCTTTAGCGCCTTGGAGTGAACAACTTATTAAGTTTGGCGCACAATTAACTGCTGATCGAATCACCTTAGTGGAAGCCCTTAACCCTTGGGTAACAAAAAACTACGCCAATTTAAATGAAGTGAAACCCGCGTCAATTGCTTATAAATGCAGCAGCGAAGGGGTCAGTAATAATTTCGAGAATAATGTTGAAGTTTTAACTAAACGTTTAGAAGAAGTTGCATATCAAGAGATTGAACGCGGCGTTTCATTAATCGGCCCTCACCGCGACGACCTACATTTACAAATAGGAGACTTTGCCGCTAAAGGTTATGCCAGCCACGGCGAATCATGGTCTATGGCAATCTCACTACGTATTGGTTCGTTTAATTTGCTTAAAAGTGAAGGCGCTGAACCTATTTTAATTTTAGATGATGTATTTGCAGAGTTGGACACTTCCCGACGCAAACAATTAATGTCGGCCACACAATTTGCCGAGCAAACTATTATTACCGCCGCAGTAGAAAGTGATTTACCAGCAGAGCTGTTAACGCAAAAGTTTTATGTAACACCAGGTGTTGTTAAGAAAGGAAAAGACTAATGTCAAAACGCGATCTGGCTTTAGATCTTTTTAAAGTTTTCAAAACTGGTGTAACGCGCTCAGTAAAAAAACCCGCACCTACAAAAACAGTTGGAACCGTTGGCGACCCTGAATTAATTGGGGAGCTTTTAACTAATATGATTGAAGAACGTGAATGGAACAGCGGTTTAGCTGAAGGAAATCTTTTTATTACTTGGGCAACAATTGTTGGCAGTGAAATTGCGCAACACGCGACACCAATTTCTATTTTAGATTCAACGTTAACAATTCAAACATCATCAACTGCTTGGGCAACACAATTAACTCTGGTTGCCGATAATTTATTAACAACAATTCAAAATGATCCATCCGGCGCAACGATTCAAAAGCTGCGTTTTATCGGCCCTCAAGCCCCCAGTTGGAAAAAAGGAGTTCGGACGATCAGAAATGCCCGCGGGGTCCGAGATACCTACGGTTAGACCTATCACCCACTAGGAACCCTCACCCGCACGCTCAAAGTTCGGCTATACCCACATACAAGGCTTATTTTGGGTATTTCTATCCCGGTTTTCCCACTAAGATAATTGGATGCCGAAGGGAATTTCCCTTCCAGAAGCCCCCTAGCGCGATATGGGGGCACAAGCTTTAAAGGAGACCACATGGCCGAGAAGTCTTATGACGCCAGTGCCATCACGGTACTAGAAGGTCTAGAGGCTGTTCGCAAGCGCCCTGGAATGTATATCGGCTCCACTGGTGAGCGCGGTCTACACCACTTGGTTTATGAAGTCGTTGATAACTCAGTTGATGAAGCGCTAGCTGGTTATTGCACCGAGATCAATGTTTCTTTAATGGCCGATGGTGGCGTTGAAGTAATCGATAACGGCCGCGGAATTCCAGTGGACATGCACCCAGTTGAAAAAAAGCCCGCGCTTGAAGTTGTGCTCACAGTTTTACACGCAGGCGGAAAATTTGGCGACGGTGGATATTCAGTCTCAGGTGGTTTGCACGGAGTTGGTATCTCGGTTGTTAACGCACTGAGTACCGATTTATCAGTAATTGTTCAACGCGATGGAAATTTTTGGTACCAAGATTACAAATTAGGTGTCCCTACTGCGCCAGTAAAAAAAGGCGACGCGTCCAATGCAACTGGAACGACGATTCGCTTCTGGCCCTCTAAAGAAATCTTTGAAACCACGGATTTTTCTTTTGAAATTTTATCTACTCGTTTTCGCGAAATGGCATTTCTTAATAAAGGTTTAATTTTAACTTTGACCGATAATCGTCAAGGCCACGTGGATGAAAAAGGCGAGCAATTAACGGTTCGTTATCAATACGAAGGTGGAATTACTGATTTCGTAAAACATTTAAATTCAACGCGTGGCGAAACCCATAAATCTGTTATTGCTTTTGCCTCCGAAGATAAGAAAGCGAAAATAGCCTTAGAAGTTTCCATGCAGTGGAACGCGGGTTTTAGCGAGTCGGTTTATACATTTGCT
>CAIXDY010000095.1 GCA_903918325.1 uncultured Actinomycetes bacterium | reverse complement strand
CCGAGCGCAGTTCAGCCCTGAATGCAATTGCTGATGCCATCGAAGCTCGAAGTGCCGAAATTATCGCAGCAAATGAAGAAGATATGGTGCGTGCTCGAGCCAGTGATATGAATGTTTCACTTCTTGATCGTTTGTTATTAACACCTGAACGAATTACCGGAATCGCACGTGGAGCACGTCAAGTGAGCCAATTGCCAGATCCGCTTGGCATAACGCTCAGACATTCAACTTTGCCAAATGGAATTGATTTGCAACAAATCACCGTTCCTTTTGGTGTGATTGGGATGGTTTACGAAGCACGACCAAATGTGACGGTTGATGCCGCAGTTATTTTATTAATGTCAGGTAATGCCGCATTACTCCGCGGTTCTTCTAGTGCTGCTGCCAGTAACCAGATTTTAGTGACAGTGATGCGTGATGCATTAGCCACGACGAAAATTTCACCCGATGTAATTCAATTAGTTCCATCGCAAGATCGCGATACGGTTAAAGCTTTGCTTAATGCACGTGGAAAAGTTGATTTAGTAATTCCAAGAGGTAGCGCAGCACTTATTCGTATGGTCGTTGATGAATCCACCGTACCAACTATCGAAACTGGTGCCGGTGTTTGCCATGTGTATATCGATGAATTTGCTGATTTAGCAAAAGCGGTTCCAATTATTATTAACTCTAAAGTCCAACGCCCAAGTGTGTGTAATGCAGCAGAGACGCTTTTGATTCATTCATCAATTGCTAAAGATTTTGCTCCGATTGCATTAAAGGCTCTTCATGAAGCTGGTGTAGTCCTGCACGGCGATTCACAAACTTTGGTACTTGCCGGAACTATCCCCATGACTTTAGCTAGCGAAGAGAATTTCTGTACCGAGTATGGAACTCTTGAAATGAATGTAGCAATTGTTGATTCAGTTGATGATGCCAGTGCGCACATCGCCAAATATGGAACCCAACACACCGAAGCTATCGTTACCGAGAACAAAGGCAATGCTGCGCGATTCATTGCGCTGAGTGATTGCGCAGCCGTGATGGTAAATACTTCAACGAGATTTACCGATGGCGAACAAATGGGTTTTGGTGCAGAAATCGGAATCTCAAATCAAAAACTCCACGCCCGTGGGCCTATGGGTCTTGAGGCAATGACAACTACTACTTGGATCGTTACCGGAAATGGGCAGATTCGCAGTTAATCGCGAAATTAATTAGACTCCAGCCATGACCAGCCTTTCCCGTGATGATGTAGCAAAGCTGGCGGGCCTTGCTCGCATCGAAATGAGCGAAGAAGAGTTAGTCGCACTTTCTAGTGAGTTCACCGTTATTTTGGATGCCGTTGCTCGCGTACAAGAAGTTGCTAGTGCTGATGTTGCTGCAACTTCGCACCCACTTCCGCTTCGAAATGTGTTTCGTCCAGATGTTGTTGTCCCGTCGCTTTCTCCAGCCGATGCGTTATCTGGTGCACCAGCACAGGAAGAACAACGTTTCCGAGTTCCTCAGATCTTGGGTGAAGAATGATTCGCAATTCTGCCTCAGATATGGCGAGCAAACTTGCTGCCGGTGAAATCACTTCAGTTGAATTAACTCAAGCACATCTGGATCGAATTTCTGATGTAGATAAAGAAGTGCATGCGTTTTTACATATTGATACCCAAGGCGCACTTGCACAAGCCGCAGCAGTTGATGCAAAGCGCAAAAGTGGTGAAAAGCTTGCACCTCTTGCCGGAGTTCCGTTAGCACTTAAAGATGTTATGGCGCAAAAAGGAATTCCAACCACATG
>CAIXDY010000094.1 GCA_903918325.1 uncultured Actinomycetes bacterium | reverse complement strand
TTCTGCGCCAACAACTTCCAAGCCTGCTTCCGTTGCGGTCTCACCACTGCGCGGAACCAAGGTGAAGATGTCCAGACTACGCAAAGTTATCGCAGTGCGAATGGTCGAATCTCTTCAGATTAGTGCACAACTAACAACGGTCATTGAAGTTGATGTAACAAAAATCGCACGCCTTCGTGATCGTGCTAAAGCCTCATTTGAGTCACGCGAGGGTGTAAAACTGTCGTTCCTCCCATTTTTCTCGGTAGCAGTGTGCGAAGCTCTTAAGCAACATCCAGTCTTGAATTCATCCATCGAAGGCGATGAAATTACTTATCATGGCGCTGAACATTTAGCTATCGCTGTAGATACTGAACGTGGCTTATTAGTTCCTGTTATTGCAAATGCCGGTGATTTAAACATAGGAGCAATCGCACGAAAGATTGCCGATCTGGCTGCACGCACTCGCGACAATAAAGTAACCCCAAATGAACTTGGTGGTGGAACTTTCACAATTACCAATACCGGAAGCCGCGGAGCTCTCTTTGATACGCCAATTATCAATCAACCGCAGGTCGCAATCCTTGGTCTTGGCGCAGTAGTGAAGCGTCCAATGGTTGTTCGCGGTGAAGATGGCGGCGAGACAATTGCTATTCGCTCAATGGTGTATCTGGGTCTTTCTTATGATCATCGTGTTGTAGATGGTGCAGATGCTGCGCGATTCCTTGTTACTTTGAAGGAGCGCTTAGAAGGCGGTGCCTTTGAATCTGATTTGGGTCTCTAAAGACTGATGCCAGTTCCACAACGAATTGCAGTCAGTGGTTCATCCGGATTAATCGGAACCGCTTTAGTTGGCCATTTAAAAAGTGAAGGTCATACCGTTCAACGCCTTGTTCGACGCTCCCCAGTGGCACCAGATGAAGTGCAATGGGATCCACAAACTGGTTATGTCGATTTAGCCCCACTCGCAGGTGTTGATGCAGTTATACATCTAGCTGGTGTGGGTGTTGGTGATAAGCGTTGGACTAAGAAATATAAGTCGGAAATTTTGAACTCTCGATTACTAGGTACAACTGCAATTGCAAAAGCTGTCGCTGAACTCAAGCCACAAGTTTTTATCTCTGCAAGTGCAATCGGTTGGTATGGCGAAAGTGGGAACCGCGCTGTAATTGAAACAGATCGTGTTGGCGATGATTTTCTTGCCGCCGTTTGTCGCGAATGGGAATCGGCAGCTGATTTAGCTGGTGATGTTCGTACCGTTAAAATTCGCACTGGATTAGTACTTGATCCAACCGGTGGAGCTCTTGGAAAGATGCTGCCGCTATTTCGTTTGGGTTTCGGCGGAAAACTGGGTTCAGGTAAACAGTGGTGGTCATGGATAACTTTGCATGACCAAATTCGTGCCATCGAATTTGCATTGGCTAATCCGATCTCTGGAGCAGTAAATCTCACTTCGCCAAATCCAGTTACTAATCAGGAATTTACTTCGGCCTTGGCCCGTGCTTTGCACCGTCCCGCATTATTTCCAGCTCCAGCAACTGCACTCAAGATTGCTTTAGGTGGCTTCTCTAGTGAAGTGTTAGGTTCAAAAAAAGTAATTCCGCACGTGTTACAGGAAGCGGGTTTTACTTGGGATTATCCACACATCACTGAAGCGCTCAACCAACTAATTCAAGATTAATGTGGCAGCAAGTGCACCGCTAAATAATGCACCTTGTTGCGACGGAACGCTGCGATGATCGCCAATCACATAGTGGTGATCTTTTACTTTAATTGGTTGACTCAGAGCACGACCAACAGATTGCATCGGTAATGCCGAAGGAATTTCATATTTAGCGATTAATTGCCAGTCACGCGTTTCAACTCCCCACAGAATTGCTAAGTGGCGACGAACCTCAGACTCGGTGGTTGATAAATCGGTTGTAGTGGATACGAGATGTTTCCCAGCGGGTGCATACGACGATGAAATATCTGAAATGACGACGGAATTAATAACTGGGCCGCGTTTTTGCCCGTCAACCACTAATCGACCAGTACCTGATGGGTTGCTATCTGGGCAGTGATACCACGTAATACAACCGACTGTACGAGCAACTTCGGGTTGATCTAATAACTGCGCTGCAGTTGTTGCATCAGTTGCAACGACAATGTCAGTTGCTTGGAAAACTCCGGACGTAGTTGTAACTGAATTACCTTCAATTCTTTCAGCGCGCACATTCAGGTGTAGATCCTTCACACGCGATGCAAGGGCTTTAGAAAGTGCACCCGCGCCATTTCTGGGAATGCCTGGAGCACCACTCACAAAAGATTTAATTATTGATTGACCATAAAGTGCATCTACATTCTCGGGGTCGGTCAGAAATACACCATGCAGGAAAGGACGTAGAACGTTTTCATATGTTGAACCACAACCTGCTTCACGCAAAGCCGCCGCGATTGATTGTGATTTCTTTAAGCGCGAGAAAACAAAACGGGCAAACGCCCATTTTTCTACAAGGGTTCCGGTACCTCTGTGCAAGGCCGAGAACGGCGCTTGTCTTGGATCGCCCAAAATAATTCGTTCGTTACCAAGGCCAATTTCTATTACTCGCGGTGCAAGCTGGAAATCTAATTCTCTAATAACATCTAGTTCCACCAGTGCCGGGTACTTTGAATTGATTAATTGAAAACCGCGGTCACAGATGAAACTATCGATGACATCACTTGCAACTCGTCCCCCAGCCCGATCGCTAGCTTCGATGATGGTGACCGAACGAGCTTTGTCTTGTAGATGTATCGCCGCGTTTAACCCCGCAAGCCCAGCCCCAACAATTAAAACATCAGATTTCTTAGACATGCAATGAATTGTTTCTAGCCTCATCAATTATTGAAGCAACCAACAACGCATCTGAATTAGGAATGGGCCAAGGATTTTTGCCCTCAAGAGCGCCAGCAACTAGTGAATAAAACTCGGAGTAGTTTCCATCTTCAGCAACAATTTCTTCGACAGCATCGCCGCGATGAATGAAAGCCCGCGATTTAGTTGGAACATCCCATTTGCCACCCATGGGAATTTTTCCAGCTTTTAATAAGCTCTCTTGCGGATCTAAATCATTGATAACTAATGCGCCTTGGCTGCCAAGAATTCGAACTCGCGGACCTGGGGCACCTGCCACAACACTGGCGGACAAAATAGAAAGAACACCGGAGTCGTGTTGTAAAACTAATACAGCATCATCATCTGCGGCTCCACGTACTGTGCGAACTGTAGATGTAACAAGTTGCGCCCGACCAAACCAATCTAAAGCCGTTGAAATCAAGTGTGGTTGCAGATCAAGTAATTGACCGCCACCATCCGCAGCGTTCATATTTTCGCGCCACGACGTTTTATTTATCTCTGGGCGAAATCGCTCAAACCGAGAATCCATTCGATGAATAGTTCCAAGAACCCCAGAAGCAAGAACTCGTTTAATTGTTAGTGCATCACTGTCCCATCGGCGATTAAAAAAAGTAGAGACAGGTACTCCTGCGCGTTCTCCAGCAGCGACAATCGCCTCTGTTTCAGCAAAGGTGCGACCCATGGGCTTATCAATGACGACTGCGATTCCGGCGTTGATTGCGGCAAATGCATGTTCTGCGTGCACTAAATTTGCTGAAGCAACTACAACCAAATCCAGTTCATGTGCAACTAACTCTTCGATACTCGACACAACATGTACGTGAGGAAAATCAGTTAGCGCATGTTGTGCCCGCTCGGCATTGCTGGTTTGAATAGCTACTACGTCATAACCACACCCTTTAAGTAATGGGGCATGGAAGTAACGAC
>CAIXDY010000093.1 GCA_903918325.1 uncultured Actinomycetes bacterium | reverse complement strand
GGAGTAGAAGTAACTACGTCAAACCAAGAGTCAATGATGAGCAAGGTTGTTGAAACCATTGCCCCAGGAATTGCTGCTTTAGCTTCGCCATATTAAAAGTTTAACTCAATTACTTTGCTGTGGATAGAAAATGGGCCCCAGGATTGCTCCTGAGGCCCTTTTCTGTAAATACTTAAGCTACGACTGCTGCCGCGGCGATTGTTGAGATTTCGAACTCAAGCTTGATGTTGTCTGAAACAATTACTCCGCCAGTTTCTAGGGCAGCATTCCATACAAGACCAAAGTCCTTACGGTTGATATCTGAAGAACCTTCGAAGCCGTAGCGAGCATTTCCGTATGGATCTACTGCTGTTCCTTCGTACGCAAATTCAATTGTGATTGGCTTTGTGACATCTTTAATTGTCAGGTTGCCTTCAACAACTAGCTTGTCTGACCCTGAGTCCTTAACTGATGTTGAAGCAAAAGTGATCTTTGGGAAGTTTGCTACATCAAAGAAGTCAGGAGACTGTAGGTGACCATCGCGGTCAGCGCTACGCGTATCGATTGAAGCGGCATTCATTTCGATTGAAATAGTTGCTGCACCATCTGCTACTACTGCTGAACCTGAAAACTCGTTGAATGATCCACGAACCTTGGTCACCATTGCGTGACGTGCGCTAAAACCTATGCGGCTGTGTGAAGCATCGATTGTGAATGTGCCTGCTGGCAAAGTTGATAAAACTGACATGAATATATGTTCCTTTGATTGTTTACATGAATGGGATCACTGAATGTGATACTCGGCGAGCATAACCGAAAATAGTTGAAATTTCAACTAAATCTACTTGGCGAGGGTTCTTCCACGCTCGATTTGAATAGGCCAGGCAATTTTCACGCCAAGTTTCTCGGCCGCATTCAGAGGCCAACGTGGATTTCGCAGCATTGCGCGGGCCATGAATATTGCGTCGGCTTCTTGAGCTTCCAGAATATGTTCGGCTTGCTCGGGTTCGGTAATCAGGCCCACTGCCGAAGTTGGAATTCCAGTCTCCATTCGAATGGCCGTTGCAAATGGAACTTGGAAACCAGGTGTGGCTTTGATCGGAGCGTTATGAACATTTCCGCCGGTAGATACATCGATCAGATCGACGCCTAAAGTTTTTAATTGAGCACATAGTTCAACTGAATCAACTGGGCTCCAACCATCATCAACCCAGTCAGTTGCAGAGATTCGAACAAATAATGGCGTGCCTTCAGGAATATTTTTACGAACAGCTTTTACAACTTCGAGTAAAAATCGTGTGCGTCCGGCGAAATCTCCGCCGTATTCATCGGTGCGCTTATTACTAAGTGGTGAATAAAACTGGTGAAGTAAATAACCATGCGCAGCATGAATTTCAATAACATCAAAACCAACACCTACTGCACGCTTTGCAGCTGATGCAAACGCTTCAACTAAATCTTTAATTTCAGCAACCGTTAATTCTCGAGGTTCTGGATAACCGTGAAATGCAATCGGGGATGCCGAAACGCTTTGCCAACCACCTTCAGCAGCCGTAGCAATTGGATGATCTGATCCCAAACCAGTTGTAGAAGCTTTGACTGGTCGCGCATCTCCCCCGCCATCTTCGGCTCCCTCTTCCAATCGGTCATGGAGCCCAAGGAACGCCGCCAGATCGGCGGCCACTACACCAGCGAGCGCGACATCCTCAAGGTCATCCGCGCTCTTTTCCTCGATGACCTCCGCGCCCAGTTCGAGCG
>CAIXDY010000092.1 GCA_903918325.1 uncultured Actinomycetes bacterium | reverse complement strand
GATTAAAAAAGTATTGGCATCTTTTCGTTCAAATTCCAGATCGTGTGAATCTAAAAACTCTTCAATCGTGATGCGTGGGTCGATCGCAGCCATTTACTGTCCTGCGATTTTAGCTGCGGCGCTATGTTCGGTAATAACTTGATCATAAATATCTAATGTTCCTCGGGCAGTTGCATCCCAACCAAAGTGTGAAGCATGTTCTACCGCGCCCATGGAAAGCAGTACTCGGCGCTGTGGTTCGAGTAATAAGCGGGCAATAACCGATGACCAGGCTTTAGCATCATGGCCATCGACTAATACACCTGAAATTCCATCGGCTACCGCAGTACGTAAACCACCAACGGCAGTTGCAACAACGGGGGTTCCGCACGCTTGGGCTTCAAGTGCAACTAAACCAAAACTTTCTGAATAACTTGGAACGCACACTAAATCGGCGGCGCGATACCACTGTGGCAAATCTGCGCGAGGTACGGGTGGCGTGAAAGTGGCAACGTCATCAATGCCCAACCAGGTTGTTAACTCCTGTAAACGTTCTACTTCTTCAGTGTTGGCACCTGATGCCCCACCAATAATGTTGATGACTAACTTTGGGCGAAGATGTGGTGAGTGTTTAACGAGTTCAGCCGTTGAACGGATTAATACTTCAGGACCTTTATGTGGCTGGATTCGCCCAACAAAGGAAACAACTAATGCATCCTGATCAATACCAACAAATTCGCGCGCTGCCGCTTTGCCAGTACCTGGAGTAAATGTATAAAGATCCACACCGGGAGTTACTACATGGACGATATCCGGGCAAGCATCGTATAAAGAAACCAGGCTGGCAGCTTCGGCATCGGTATTTGCAATAAGTGCTTGGGCCGCAGCAACCACTTGCGTTTCACCTTGCACGCGAATCATAGGTTCGGGGCTTTCACCTTCAGCTAAATTTAAATTCTTAACGCGGGCCATGGTGTGCATGGTGTGAACTAAAGGAATTCCTAATTCTTTAGCGGCAGGCATCGCAACTTTTCCAGAGATCCAATAATGCGAATGGATAACATCGTAATTTTCGTTTTTAACAATGCGCAGAAACTCTTTAGATAAACCGGCAATATGTATCGGTAACTGTTCTTTCGTGAGTGCGCCGTGACCACAATCAAAGTGGCGAACGCGTACGCCTTTGGAAATCTCAACTATTTCAGCTTGATCAGGGTTTGTTCGGCGCGTAAAAATATCTACTTCAGCGCCCATTGCCGCCATACGTTGCGCAGCTTCAACAACATAGATATTCATGCCGCCAGCATCGCCAATACCTGGTTGATCCAGGGGCGATGTGTGCACCATCAAGGTTGCAATGCGGCCGTTCATGCTTCAAGGGTACGCGCAATTAGAAGGTTGCGCGAATGGTACCGACGGGCTTGCCTCCGCCGAATGTACTTTCTTCCTTTTCACCCGCATCTACGCCAAAAAACTTCAACGTAGCTGCAGTAACTGCTGGAACTGCACGTGAGTTTCCATCACTAATCTTCAAAGCAAATGCGCGACCATCAGGCAACGATGCAACATTGAATGCTTCAGCACCATCTTTCATAAACAAACCTTCAACGTTTTGCATCATTCGGGTTGCTAATCGACCTGGACCTGAAACCATTTCCGGAAATTCTCGACAGGCTTGCGCAATACTGTGATGCACCGGATCAGTAGAAATAGTTAAAGTGCGAACGGCGCGAGCTAAACCAAGAAGTGAAAACATAAACAGTGGAGCCCCACAGCCATCTACCGTCGTATTCACAATGCTTTCGCCACTCATTGCTTCAACTTCTTTAAATATTGCTTGTTGTAATGGGTGCTCCGGGCTCAAATATGAATCTATAGGCCAACCGTTAATTGCACAGGTAACAATCATTCCTGCATGCTTTCCGCTGCAATTCATCGCTAAACGAGTTGGTTGCGAAGTTCGGCGTAGTTCTTCATCTAGTGGTCGATCCATCACACACTGCAATGAATATTCATCTAAATCAGCTTTAGCTAAAATCGCTGTGACGCCCGTTTGGTGCATCTGTGTGCCGGCATGCGATGCACAAACTAGGGCCAATAAACGTGGTTCTAAATCTAAACCCGCGCGCACCATAGCCGAGGCTTGAATTGATTTGAGCGAAGAACGGGAATACATCGGCAAAGTTGGATCGCCCTTTTGAAAAGCGATTGTGCCATCGGCATTGAGCGCAACAACGTGGCCGGCATGCACCGATTCAACTTTTCCGCCGCGAGTTACTTCGGCTAAAACTTCACCCAACATCATTCGGTTGAACGTGGAAGTGATGACCACACATGTGCTTGAAGTTCTTGACCTTCGGCCGCCATGTCATAAGCATAAAATAATTCACCAGCAACTAGTCCATACAAGCGAACACCTGCAGTAACTATTTTTGCCGTTGGTGCTGAATATCCTTGATCCATTACTAATTGAATCTTTGGCCCATCAAAAGTTCCAACCCAACCTTCAGTAATTCCAGTGCTATGGGAAATTAAAACTTCCAAAACATTATTGGGCTTTACGCGCCAGAAACCTACTTCGGATGCACCAGGACGAACGATTTCGCCATCGGCATCAATGATCCAAGAGCGTGAATAATAATTAAGAAAATTACGTCCATCATGGTTAAAGACAACTTCATGTGCGAATTCAAAAGGTTCAATCGTTGGATATTCTCCGCGACCTTTTCCGCGCCACGTTCCCACTAACCAAGCAAGGGGATTGAGATCTGGGTGCAATCCTTCAGGGATTGTAAAAACCATTTATGGACGTCCTCTAAATTTAGGCGAGCGTCGAGCTTGTGACTGACGTCCGCGAAATGCGTACAGAATGAGCGCAATACCTAAAGCGATGGCAACTAAGCCAAGGATTATTGAAGTAAAGAGCTCCACGAACCAAATCGTAGCGGTTAAACAATCACCTGTTGTGCTGCAGGAATTCCATCAACGCTTAGCGTGGCATCGGTTGGTGTATTTCGCTTCACGATAGCCAAAGCGATTGTGCCAAGTTCATGATGACGGGCAACGGTGCCGATAAAACCAACGACTACCCCATCATTTTCAATGGCCGTGCCTTTAGCTGGAAAACCAACATCGCTGCCATCTAAATGCAGCATCACTAATCGGCGAGGTGGATTTCCTAAGTTATAAATCTTGGCAACGGTTTCTTGTCCGCGATAACACCCTTTATTCATATGTACTGCGCCGTTAAGCACGCCAATTTCATTAGGTATTGATTTGTGATCAGTTTCAAAACCAATACGTGGACGATGTGCAGCAACGCGTTCCGCATCTAAGGCCCACGTACCAACTTGTGTAGCAACTGCGCTAAAAGTTTGCGTCATTTGGGCAACTTCATCGCGTGGAACTAAAGCAAAAGGTCCGCCGATTTCGGTGGTTGCACCTGGTGCACGCAACACTGCAGATTCATCGGTTGCATCGCGAACATCAACTTTCAACATAAATTTCATTTTGGTTAGATACGCCACCAAAGTTTCGGCATAACCCGGATCTAAAACTAACCACGTCGTTGTTCCATCATCAACTAAATTAAATTGATATTCAACGTGGCCCTGCGGATCTAAAATCATCGCTGATTTCCAGACACCAACGCTTAAGTCGGTTAAAAACTGGGTAGTTAAATCATGCAGCCATTTCAATCGATCCTCGCCACTTACTGCTACAACCGATAGGTGCGATAAATCTGCCCAAGCAGTTCCAGCTTCCAATGCGCGTTGTTCTTTTACTGGTTCACCGAAATGCCAAATAGCGCCTTTATCCGGGCCGTCTTCAACTAATACCGCGCTCATTGGCAGTTAGCGCAGGTTCCATAAATTGCGAAGTGACTGACATCGGTTTTAAAACCATATTCATCAGAGAGCGCGTTAACAAAATTAGCGGCAACTTCTAACGGTGCATCACCAACAGCTTCGCATTTTCCACAGACTAAATGTAAATGTGTGAGTTCTTCAGCTGCGTGATACGTAGCCCCGCCATGACCTAAGTGGGTATGCAGCACAAGGCCAACGTTTTCAAGGGTTTCTAAATTGCGATACACGGTTGAAAGATTGATGCCTGGATGAGTCAAGCGAACTTTCTCGGCTACTTCTTCAGGAGTTGAGTGCCCTAATTCGCGGACAGCGGCGAGCACGAGTTCGCGTTGCGGAGTTAACCGCAAACCTTTATCGCGCAGTTCGTGCTTATCGGCCATTTGGCAAGCCTACCTTGCCCTGAGGTATCCTCTGCCAATGGCCAAGGTTCTTTTACTCACGAACACTCTTGGAGCTAGCGCTGAAGTTTTACCTGCACTTGGTTTGCTTCAGCATCAGGTTCGTATTTTGCCGGCCGAAGCATCTGTTCTAGTTGATGCACCCGATGTTGATGTTTTATTAATCGATGCGCGCCGCGAATTACCTTCAGCAAAATCGTTAACTAAATTAATTACTACAACTGGAATTGGTTGCCCGATTATTGCAATCACCACTGAAGGTGGTTTGTCTGCATTTAATGCCGACTGGGGAATCAGCGATGTCATGTTAGATACCGCAGGACCTGCCGAAGTTGATGCGCGTATTCGAATTGCTTTAGGTAAGCAAGCTGCGGCAGCACTTGAAAGCGATCCGCACGGTGGAGAAATTCGCAGTGGTGACGTTTCAATTGATGAAGCCACTTACACCGCCCGCCTTAAAGGTGAAGTTCTCGATTTAACTTTCAAAGAGTTTGAATTATTGAAGTATTTAGCTCAGCACCCAGGCCGTGTTTTTACTCGCGCACAGTTGCTGCAAGAAATTTGGGGCTATGACTACTTCGGTGGAACGCGCACCGTGGATGTTCATATCCGCCGCTTGCGCTCTAAATTAGGTCCAGAGTTTGAAGCGATCATCGGCACCGTAAGAAATGTGGGATATCGCTTCACTGTCGATGCATAACCCATGCGTCATATTCTCAAGCTACACCGCGATTTAAACGCAGATTCTCTGCCTCAAGCCGATCATGCTTACACGATCGAAAACTTTGATGTTGCCATTCATAAACAACAATGGCTGAATTTAAACAACTCCATCTTTGCTAACCATCCCGACCAAGGTAATTGGGCGATGGATGATTTAGTTAATCGAATTGCTGAACCCTGGTTTGATCCCAAAGGCTTTTTCTTAGCTACCGAAGCCGGTCTCATCGAAGGTTTTGTGTGGACCAAGATTCATCAAGATTTAGTGAATCAAGATCCCGTTGGCGAATTGTATGTAGTTGGTACTGCGCCAGAGCATCATGGCCGCGGAATTGCACGTGCGCTATCGGTTGAAGCCATTAATTACTTTGTTGCAAAGGGTTTAAAACATGCAATGTTGTATGTCGATGCCGATAATGAAAAAGGTTTAAAGCTCTATCAATCCTTAGGATTTAATTGAGGCAAAGAAAAAGGAGCCAGGGGAACTGGCTCCTCTTTTTCCCGCCCCGTTAAGGTCGAACAGGTTTAGTCGGCTTAGCAGGAATGCTTCCTCGCACAGCACCAACTGCGGCTTTAAATGCTGCACGTGCAGCTTTCTTAGCTTCAGGTGTTGTTGCTGATGCAAGCGCGGCATCCAAAGTTGCTTTCGCTGATGCAATTGCTGGCTTAGCGGCAGCTACTGCTGCTACTCGTGCTGCATGTGCACTTTGGAAAGCAGCTCGTGCTGCTTGAAACGCTGCTTTTTGTTCTGGTGTTAATGCAACCTTTTTAACAACTGGTGTTGTTGGATCGGCTGCATTCGCCCCAGTTACACCCACAAGTGCAAATAGGCCTGCAGCAGTTATCGCTGCAATGCTTCGCTTTAATGTTGTCATGAAATCCCCTCGAATCTTCCACAACCTCTTGCGGATACGAGAAAAATAGAGCCCGCAGTTGTGGCCGTCCACAAGTTTTTATGTGAGAACTGTGTGAATTATTTAGGCAATGAGCTCTTTTAAGCCTGCAATGAGCCGATCCACGTCTTCCTTGGTGGAATATGGCGCCAGACCCGCACGCAGCGCCCCGGCATCGCCCAGACCCAGCTTGCGGGAGACTTCAAGGGCGTAGAAATTGGATGCCCCGATTGTCACTTTCTTTTCCGCCATCGCCTTATAAATTCCAACACTGTCATGGCCAGCAAAAGAAAAATACATTGTTGGGGTGCGGTGCTTGGCATGACCATAGGTAGTGACACCTGGCAGCGCTTTTATTTGACTCTCTAGATATTCAAATAAGCCATCTTCATATTTTTCTAGCGCATTCATTGAATTAACAATTTTCTCGCGCCGTGTTGTTGCATTTCCTGGCGCCATGTCAGCAATGAAATCAACGGCAGCGATGCATCCAGCCATTAATTCATACGGCAATGTTCCAAATTCAAAGCGCTCGGGCACAACGTTAGTAGCTGGCAATAACTTGTCATTATTTAAAGTTTCTAGCAATGCAGGGGAAGCAGCCAGAGCTGAGCAATGTGGGCCCATTAATTTATAGAAAGAGAAACCAAAGAAATCGGCGCCGATCTCTTTTACGCTAATTGCTGAGTGCGGAGTTAAATGCACACCATCGACATAAAATAATGCGCCAACTTTGTGCACGGCTGCGCCAATTGCTTTCAAATCTGGGCGAGTACCAATGGTATTTCCCGCACCGGTGAGTGCAACTAACTTTGTCTTTGGCGATAAAACCGCTTCAACTGCGGCAACGGTTAATTCAGAGGTTGCAACATCGAATTCGGCCCAACGCACCGTTGCACCAACGGCTTCGGCAGCTTGAATCCATGGGCGAACATTTGAATCGTGATCTAAACGGCTCACAACTATTTCATCGCCCGGTCCCCAGTTTTTAGCTAGCGCACGTGAGAAATCATAAGAAAGTTGGGTCCAAGAACGGCCATAAACAACGCCGCGGGGATCAACATCAATTAAATCGGCAACGGCTTTTCTAAAGCCCAGTACTAACTCTTCAGCATTTTTTTCAGATTCAGTATTAACGTTGCGATTTGAAATTGGTCTAGTTATTGCTGCCGCTATCGCTGCGCCTACGACATCTGGAACTTGGCTACCACCAGGGCCATCAAAGTATGCAAGGCCGGTATTGAGAGCAGGAAAGTGGGCGCGAATTTTATTAACGTCGTAGGTCATGCCGAGCAGGGTATCACTGCACAAGTTCGGCGCACATAGCCCGGAAAGCTTTTGTATGCGCATCGACATCGGCCGCAGTTGTATCTGGACACATCAGCGCCATATTGTGGAAAGGCGTAATTAAGAAACCGTCATTTAACATACGCAGATGTATGTACTGCTCTAATTCAAAGTCACCGGCGTTATTAGCATCTGCCCCAGTAATTGGCGCAGTTTTACCAAACATATATTCACCGCGGGCACCTAAACGATTACAGGTCCACGGCAAATCAAACTCTTTAATTGCGCCATCTACGCCATCTGACCACCGTGTACCTAAATCAATCATGTGATTAAAGTTTTCTTGCGTTAAAACTTGAGTCAAAGTTGCGCGCATGGAAGCAAGTGAAAGGGCATTACCAGCTAAAGTTCCACCGATGCCACCGGTATCGATAATCTCTAACTCGACTAAGCGTTTGATTTCATCGGCAATATGGTGGGTCATTCCAAAAGTTCCCGTTGGAATTCCGCCCGCAATTGCTTTACCAATAGTTAGAAAATCAGGCTTTAAGCCGCGATCAGCCGTCATTCCACCGGGGCCTACAGAAATTGTGTGGGTCTCATCGATGATCAAAATAACGCCGTATTTCTTAGCTAATTCCTGTACCGCTTCTAAGTAGCCCGCCTGTGGCAAAACAATTCCCACATTTGTCATTGCGGGTTCCATTAAAATCGCGGCGACATCACCGTTAGCTAAAGCTTTTTCCATTCCGGCAATATCATTAAATTCCACAACGCGCGTAGTTTGATCGAGTGCAACAGGTGCACCGATATTTCCTTCTCGGGCTACGGTGTTGCCATCTTTATCAAGGGTTGCAAAAGTTTCATCAACGGAACCGTGGTAGCAACGATCAATTACAACGATTTTTGATCGCCCAGTTATCAAGCGGCTATAGCGAATCACGTGGCGGTTAGCATCAGTAGCTGAAACCGTAAATTGCCACAGTGGTAAACCAAAACGGCGAGAAAGTTCCGCTGAAACTATCGCCGCATCGGCCGTTGGCAACATTGCAGTAATACCTTTACCTACTTGTTCGCGAATTGCGGCAACGGTTGCATCTGGTGAGTGCCCCGTCATGGAACCGGTATCGCCTAAACAAAAATCAATATATGTATTGCCGTCCACGTCGCTAAATCGCGCACCTTTAGCTTCTTTAACAAAAACTGGATAAGCACCTGGCCACTTTGCCATCCACGACATGGGAACGCCACCGGGCATGTGGGCTTGGCCGGCTTTAAATAATTCACCGGAAGTTGGATGCATAAGCAAAAATCGTTCATCTTCTTTTTTACGAAGCTCCGTTAAATGCTTGCGATTAATCATGTAAACAGTCTATTCAAGTGATTCGAAAACAAACAGAGCTTCAATGTAGTTCTCACCACTAATGCCCAAGTTCTGCGCATCAGGGGGCGCAGTTTGTGGCTCTAAACAAACACCTTCAGAGTCTTCGGTATAAACAACCCACCACGGTGCATCGCATTCAATTGAAATGCGTGCAACATCTTCCCAAACAACTGCAGGCGTGCCTTTAATGCCCGTAAATGCGTCATCCCATGGTTGCGGCGTTGGTGCACTTCGTTCTCCAGTGGGAATTCCATCGCTGCCGCGAATTAACATTTCAGTTGCGGCAAATTCAATTTCAGCGCTGCCTCCGCGATCTAAATCGCGCGCAAACCATGGATGAAAACCCATCCACGCTGGTAATTCGCACCCATTAGGTTCGTACTCCAGTGACCAACGAATTGCATCATCTAAAACTTCAATAGATTGTTCAACGGTTGCACCGTTATAAGGCGCAGGTAAATGCAGAAGGGAGCGGCCTGGACCGATTTCTTGCCACGAACTAATGAGACCAAAACCATGTAGCGCATGCGGTGGATCAATCGTCGCCGGCAATTGAAACTCTTGCCCCGATGCATCTTTAATTAAACCTTCATTAATTCGCCCAGCCCACGGCGCCATGGCATACCAACCCGAAGTATGTACTTGTCCGCGAAAAGGAACGGCAAATTCATTGTCACGCCATTTCAGTGACGTAATGCGCGCACCGTTGTCGTCATCGATTGCAATCTGAAATTCGGCATCATCGATAAATTGCATTAGGTATCCATCGCTTCTATTAATTCGTGCGTGCGTGGAGGCACAGCGCCAGCACGTGAACAAGTGATTGCTGCAGCAATTGCTGCCTTATGCAACACCGCATTCAGTACATGACCTTCTAAGCCATGTACTGAATGTTTAATGATTCCTTCAACAACAATTGCGCCCACCGTGTCGCCAGCACCCACGGTGTCTACAACATCAACTTTAACGCCATCGACTTCTTCCATGCCATTGGAAGTAAAACCTATAAGTCCGTGAGCTCCCCGCGTAATAACTACTCAATTATCACCGGCCGCAATCCCGCGATGGGCAACTACATCCTAAGATTCTTCGGGGTTCAGCCTCTTAATATCGTCATCGCTCACTTTTACTACCGATGAAAT
>CAIXDY010000091.1 GCA_903918325.1 uncultured Actinomycetes bacterium | reverse complement strand
GAAGTTATTATCGATATCGAATGGTTGAAGAGTTTAAGTGGTCGTGATTTTGCCGCCGGTTTGGCCGAAGTTGTTAAGACTGGATTTATTGCCGATGGCGCTATTTTAGATTTACTTGAAGGTAAATCTGTAGCCACGGTTCGAAGCGATGCACAACTAGTTGTTGAATTGATTCACCGTTCTGTGACAGTAAAGGCCAAAGTTGTGAGTGGCGATTTTCGAGAGAGCTTTGATCGCGAAATTTTGAATTACGGACATACGTTGGGCCATGCCATAGAGATACACAGCAAGTATGAATTGCGACATGGGGAAGCCGTTGCTATTGGTCTAGTTTTTGCGGCGCAACTTGCCGGAGTGAAAAATGTTCTGGATTCCAAGACGATTGAAAGACACGTGCAAATTTTGAGCGCATTGAGCCTGCCAGTAACGTATCCACGTAGTGCTTGGGACAAGTTGTATCCATTACTTTCCTTAGATAAGAAGTCGCGCGGTAATACTTTGCGCTTTGTAGCAATTAGTGAAGTCGGCAAAACTCTGCGCATTGAAGATGCAAATGAAAGCGAGCTGACCTTGGCATATGAGAGAATCTGCTCATGAAACTCATGGTGATCAACGGTCCAAACTTAGCCCGATTGGATATTCGTGATTCTTCGATTTATGGGGATTTGGATTACGCCCAACTGAAATCGCTCATAGAAACTAGCGCGAGCGCTGCCGGATTTGAAAGTGATGTTCGGCAAAGTAATGATGAGGCCACGATTATTTCCTGGTTGCATGAAGCCGCTGATGCAAAAACTCCAGTGATTATCAATCCAGCTGCATTTACCCATTATTCCTATGCGATTCGTGATGCCGCTGAACTTTTGAAGGCACCTCTGATTGAAGTGCATCTTTCTAATCCGATGGCGCGGGAAGAGTTTCGTCACACCTCAGTAATTTCGGGGGTGGCCAATGGGACTATCGCGGGTTTTGGTCCAAATTCCTATGTTCTTGCGATTAATGCCCTCAAAGCCTTGCTTGGCTAATGCGATAAAAGCTTTAAGTAAATACAGGTATCCTTAACCCCTTGCTATTGAGAATCGATAGCCAAATCTATGAATACATGAGTGGAGTTTGAACTGTGGCTACAACAGCTGATCTTAAGAATGGAATTACGTTAGAGATTGAATCTCAACTGTGGACAGTTATCGAATTCCAACATGTAAAGCCAGGCAAAGGTCCAGCTTTTGTGCGAACCAAGCTCAAGTCAGTACTCACGGGCAAAGTTATTGATCGCACATTTAACTCTGGCGTTAAAATTGAAATCGCAATACTTGAAAAGCGCGACATGCAGTACCTCTATAAAGAGGGCGATGATTTCGTGTTTATGGACAGTAAGACCTATGACCAGATGACAATTTCAGCGGCAGTTGTTGGTGACATGGCCAACTACATGTTGGAAAATACTGATGCTGTCGTAGCAGTTAATGAAGGTAACCCACTTTATATTGAGCTAGCTGCCTCGGTTCCTCTGCGTATTACATATACCGAACCAGGAATCCAGGGAGATCGATCTTCTGGTGGAACAAAGCCGGCTACTGTTGAAACGGGTATTGAAATTCAAGTTCCACTCTTCATCAAGCAAGATGAGTTAGTCATGGTTGATACTCGAGATGGGTCTTACCAAGGCCGCGCTAACTAGTGTCAGCCCGTAGTAAAGCTAGAAAGCAGGCGTTAGATCTGCTTTTCGAAGCTGATATCAGAGGAACTAATGCGCTAGAAACTCTCAACGCGCGTGACATCGTTGAAGAGGGCCCGGATGCACGTCCTATTCGTGATTACACCAAAGCATTAGTGGGTGGCGTGAACGATAACTCACGCAAAATTGATGAACTTATAAGCACGTATGCAAAAGGTTGGGATATGGATCGACTACCTAATGTCGATCGCAATATTTTGCGCCTTGGAATCTACGAAATCTTGTGGGCTTCTGATATCCCTGATGCAGTAGCAATTGATGAAGCTCTCGACTTGGCGCGCGAACTTTCTACCGATGATTCGGCTAGCTACATTCACGGTGTTTTAGGCCGGATCGCATCGCTTAAAGAGAATCTGAGCATTTAGCAGTAATTAGCATTTTTTCTAAAGTCAGAAGCTCGAAAAGTTCAGAAGTGGAACACCCCAAGGTCATCGCTAAAAAATCGCAGTCTTTCTCGCGAAGCGATAGCACTGCGCCATTGAAGTCCTGACGAGCCCGGATAATCCCGGCAAGGAATGAAACCACTATCGTTTTTGAAATAGAACTTCCCCCATTGCTACTTTTCACAATCGCGCGAAGCTCGCGTACATCAATGACTAAACGATGGGCCCTCTCTATCTCGTCAGGTTCTCCGGTCAACAAATAAGTCAGGGGAATTTCATAGAAATCGGCGATCTCAATTGCACGGGCAACGCTTAGCCCTCGCTCGCCTCGCTCGTATGAACCCAAAGCAATCGCACCTATAGTGTTGCCGCTTAACTCTTGGATTTGGTTAAGTGTGAGTTTTCGTGATGTGCGCACCGTGCGTAATCGTTGCGCGATTTTCGCGCTAGTTGTATTCATGCCCCGATGGTAGAAGGCAGTGCGACTCGAGAAATGCTGATATCCACAGCTGGTCAGATCTGCTGCTATAGTCTGCCCTGCATCCTTTAACGACCCATCCTGCGAGGTGGGGAAGGAGATTTACATGAGCGAAGCCCTGTCCGCAGCGGATATTTCCCGTGCGTTGACTCGAATTTCCCATGAAATTCTTGAAAAGAATCATGGTTCCTCCACAATTACTCTCTTAGGTATTCCTACCCGCGGTGCGCATCTAGCTATGCGCATTGCCAAAATAATGGGGGAGATTGAAGGCGTCCAAATTCCAGTAGGGATGCTCGATATCACTTTGTATAGAGATGATCTTCGTCTTCGTCCACCGCGCACGATTATGCCCACGACAATTCCTCCTATTGGAATTGAAGGCCGAGAGCTCATTTTGATCGATGACGTGCTCTATTCAGGACGCACCATACGTGCAGCTCTGGATGCCTTAGGTGAAGTTGGGCGTCCAAAAACTGTGCAATTAGCGGTGTTAGTAGATCGCGGACATCGTGAGCTTCCGATTCGCGCCGATTATGTTGGGAAAAACTTGCCAACTTCACGGGAGCAATCAGTGAGTGTGCATTTAACTGAAATTGATGGAGTAGACGAAGTTCTTATCGAAGGGGTTGAAAAATAATGCGCCACCTATTATCGATAAAGGATTTAACGGCAAGTGAAGCAATATCAATTTTAGATACGGCAACTGAACTTGCGCGGATCAATGAAGGGCAAGTAAAGAAACTACCTACACTTCGCGGTCGTACAATCGTGAATCTTTTTGCTGAGGATTCCACACGTACACGTATCTCCTTTGAAGCTGCGGCCAAACGTTTATCAGCCGATGTGATCAATTTTTCATCAAAAGGTTCCAGTTTAAGCAAGGGCGAATCGCTCAAAGACACGGCACAAACTCTGCAAGCCATGGGCGCCGATGCGGTGGTTATCCGACATTCGGCCTCGGGGGCTGCGCAACGACTTGCAGATTT
>CAIXDY010000090.1 GCA_903918325.1 uncultured Actinomycetes bacterium | reverse complement strand
TTCTTACCTTCACAAGTTGTCCGGGCTTCACGCCGTGAAACTATTGGAAAACTCTCCGGTTGGAAGCAAGGCGCTGCCCGTGGCAGTGGCAGCGAACAGAAAATTGTTCATAACTTTGATGTTAAGTACATGGGTCACCACTATGGCGCCTCATACATTGAACACACCAAGTTCCGTGATGCGATTTTAAACTCTACGGCCCCGGAAGTTACTTTGTTAGATGGCGTAACTAGCGTGGTTACTGGGCTTGCCGCACATAAGAGTATTAACGAAGGCCGCGTTGTAGAAATTAAAGAAATCTGGAGTTAGTTCCAACTGCTCCAAGGTTTGGCGTAAGAATCAACAATTTCGGCTAATTGTTCTAAGCGGGGAATCGATACCTCACGAAGTGCTTTAGGGATATCTGATGCACCAACAATGTCTGCCCACACTGCGCGACCAGCTAAGAATCCACTTGCCCCACCCATTGCACATGCTTTAACGGCTTCATTAAAAAATGGTTGCTTCACTCCGTTTGAAAGTACTACCCAAGGCGAACCAATTGCCTCTGAAATTCGCTCAGCATTTTTAGTTATTGCTGACAAATCACCCTCGCCATGAAATGGAACTTCAGCTTTATAAAGATCAGGTTTCCATGCAGCGGCTTCTTTTGCTGCAACTATTAACTCTTCTTCGCGATTAAAACTCTTCGTTGAATCTGTTGGTGGCTTGACGATAATTTCAATAATCGAAGGCAAGCCAGAGACCCGGCATAATTTATTAAAGTCTTCAACGAGCTGTGCACGCATGTCTGGTGATTCATCGTTGCGCCACAGAACTAGAAACTTCAATCCAACACTTCCAATATCGCGCATACGGATTGGATCAACGTCAGGATCGATTGCAGTATCAGTTGCTGCGCCTCCCGGTGGGCCTACTAATAAATCAGCTGCCGCAATTAATCCGCAGGAATTCTTAAGTGCCTTTTGATCAATAATTGCATCAATTCCAAACTCTTGATCAACAAGAAGTGCTGATGCATATGGTGAAAGTTCGCGAGCTACGTCGACTTTGAACTGTGTTAATTGTGAATCTGGAACTGGAGTTGATTGATGTGCAGCGAACATTCCACGCAACGCTTCACGCTGATCAACGGCAACCATGGCAAGTACACCCGACGTTCTAGCTAATTTTGTTAGTGGTGCTCTCATTGTTGTGCCTCCAGAAATGCATCGA
Organism: uncultured Actinomycetes bacterium; assembly: GCA_903918325.1. Taxonomy (GTDB): domain Bacteria; phylum Actinomycetota; class Actinomycetes; order Nanopelagicales; family Nanopelagicaceae; genus Planktophila. The sequence continues at coordinate 1,801 of CAIXDY010000090.1, read as the reverse complement.
GTTGGGTGGTGGTTGGAATCATCGATTGACCATCAAGGCCACGGCAGGAAAGGGCGGCCACAGCGTTTGCTCGGCGCAGTGCTTGGTTCAAATCTTTACCGTGGATAAGTTGGGCAACTAATGCACCATGAAAAACATCCCCGGCACCTAAAGTGCTCGTGACTTCAACTTTAAATCCAGGCGCAGTTACTAAACCGGTTTCAGCAGAATACCCAGCACTACCTGCAGAACCTTGTGTAGCTACAGCGATAACACCAGATTTTCGTGAATCATTTTCTAGAGCAACGGCTAAATCTATGCCTGGGTAACGAAGCGCCATTTGTCGATCCGTAGGTACAAATAAATCCACTACCGATGCATCAAATTTTTCAGCACCATATCCAGCATCAAATGAAATCAGCGGACCTTTTCCCCGAGTAACACCAGCCTCTTCCAATCGCGTAATTCCAACTTGGTCCACATGTAGCCACTTAGCTGAGGCAATAATTTTCTTAGCTGCATCATTGAGTGCGGCTTGAATCATTGGTTGACGTGTGCTGATTGCGCGTGAGCTATGTTTTTTTGAAGCGACAATGACACTTCCAGAAGTTGCAGATGTGCCAATTGAAATTCCAGAAGTATCTATACCTTCTTTATCAAAAATTCGTAAAACTTCTTTGCCATCAGCATCATCACCAATAGTTCCAACAATTGCGGTTGTAATACCTAAGCGACTCATTGCTACTGCCGCTACCGCTGCAGGCCCACCACCCGCACGGGTGACCTCGTGGGCTAAGACTCTTTCATCTTCACCCGGGTACTCGTCTACAAGAGCAATCGTGTCAATTGTTATAACGCCCATGCAAACAGCTTGGATATTGCTCAAGATTTATTCTTTTCTTTCGCATCAGCTAAAGCAACCAGACGTGCGCCATTAATGTGTTGCAAAGTTAATTGTGATGCAAGGTCGCCATCACCTGATTCAATTGCAGCTAAAATTGCGGTGTGCTCGGATTTGGATACATCTGAGCGTCCGGGCAAGCGTAAAGTAGTCTCCATAGACATCTTCATTACATCTTGTAGCACGTTGAGAGTTTGATTAATAAAGCGATTTTCGGCAATGCCCACGATTGTTAAGTGAAATTTAGCGTCCAAAATTTGAAGTTGGTCGTAGTCAATCGGTGAAGTTGCCGTAACGGTTTCAATTTGATTAAGAGTCGCACGCAATAAGCGAATATCTTCTTTACTTGCTTTTTCAGCTGCCCATTTGGAAGCCGGGACTTCTAAAACTTGGCGCGCATCAAACAACTCATTCAACCCATGAGTTGTTGCCATCATTGAAGCACGAAGTTCCTGCGCAACAATCGGTTCTTGAACAAATGTGCCTTGGCCATGTTTGATTTGAACTAAACCTTGAGCTTGTAAAATATGTAATGCTTCACGCAAACTTGGTCGGCTTACTTCTAACAGATCTGCTAACTGACGTTCAGGGGGTAAGCGATCTCCTGGACTCAGTTTTTGTAGATCGATAAGTTCGACTAGTTGAGTTGCGATACGCGCTGCCCGTTGTGGCGCTAGAGGTGTTACTGCGCTCATCATTTACCCCTTCACTGCTCCGGCGGTTAGACCAGCGACAAATGAGCGTTGGAATAATAAGTACATAACAACCATTGGAATTGAAGCCACCATGATTGCTGTAAAGAGCATGCTGTAGCTTGTCGCAAATTCTCCACGGAAATCAATCAAAGTTAATGGGAGCGTCTTTTTATTCAGTTCATTGATCAACATCAGCGGATACAAGAGATCGTTCCAGCAAATTACG
>CAIXDY010000089.1 GCA_903918325.1 uncultured Actinomycetes bacterium | reverse complement strand
CGGAAGCCTTTAAAACTCTCAATTTCAGCCAATGCCCGTGCGTGCGATAGAGTTTGCGCTCTATTGATCCCTGATAGCTCAATGGCAGAGCAGCCGGCTGTTAACCGGCAGGTTCTTGGTTCGAATCCAAGTCAGGGAGCTTTTCATTCGGCAATTTCACAGGCTCAACCTTTACTATCCACCTATGAAATTGATTCAAAGTTACCTCAGCACTGCGGCGCAATCTTGGCGCACACAAACCCTTGCGCTGCGCATCATGCGTCTATGGCTGGGAGTCACGTGGATCTATGCGGGCTGGAACAAGGCAACGGATGCTGGATTTCTTACTGCAGGTTCGCCTACATTTATTGGCACTCAACTTTCGGCATATTCAACGCAATCCCCAGTCGGTTTTGCTTTTAATAAACTCATCGAACATGCAGTTTTAGTCGGTGGCTTTGTGATGGTGTCAGAGTTTGCAATTGGTCTTGCCACACTCTTATGGGTAGCCCCGCGCTTAAGTGCTTTTGCGGGTTTTTCAATGTCAGTAGGTCTCTGGTTAGCCAGTAGTTTTCATTCCAGTCCATACTTTTTAGCTAGTGATACTGCATATGCAATTTTGTGGTTGTCGTACTTCTTACTCATCAATGGAAAGCGAAAGGGTTTTGAAATGTCTTTAGAACGTCGTGGAGTTTTACGTGTTGGGTTAACTGGTGTGCTTGCTGTGGCATTTGCCGGTGTTGGTAAGTTTTTTGCTAATGCCGTCCCTTCCACAACAAACTCTGCCGCAAGTGGGAGTGCGAAAATTATCAAGTTAGCCGCCTTAAAAGTGGGTGACACCGCTAACTTTGTTTCTAAGAACGGTTCACCCGCAGTGCTTTTTAGAACTAAAAAAGGTGTCTTTGCTTATTCGGCAATTTGTACGCACCAGGGCTGCACCGTTTCATACTCTCCTGCAGCCAAACTCCTGCAATGCCCATGCCATGGCGCGCAATATGATCCGCTCAATTCAGCGCGAGTAGTGAATGGACCGACACAGACTCCATTAGCCAAGATTAAAGTTGCCGTCAGCGGCCTCTGGGTAATCGAAGCGTAACTCTCACGAAACATTTCGGGGGTATTGTTCTTACATGGCTGAATTCACTTTAAATATTTCACTTCCTGATCGCCCAGGTTCCCTCGGCTTACTCGCATCAGCAATTGGTGTTGCGGGCGGGGATATCCGCGGCTTAGTTGTGGTGAAATCTGAAAATGGTCGGGGTTATGACGAAATTACTGTGGCTGTGCCCGGTAACGATCCAACAGATTTGCTTAATGTGCTCGGTGCAATTGGTGGGGTAGAAGTAATTTCAATTACGCCCGTTGGATAATTTGCGCGCCTTGACTTGGAAGTGAAGTAAAAAATCGCGGGGCTTTAAATCCTTGATTTTTGAATGCCTTTTCCACTGCAGCAATTGTTTCCTGAGTATGTGCTTTATGAATCAACGCAATTGCACTTCCACCAAATCCACCGCCCACCATGCGCGCACCAAGAGCACCTGCAGCAATAGTTGAATCCACTGCTGCATTGAGTTCTGGGCAAGAAACGTTGTAATCATCGCGAAGTGAGGCATGAGATTGATTAAGCAGTTTACCTAGTGCAAGAAAATTCTTAGTTTCAAGAGCTTGAACTGAATCAAGTACACGCTTCATTTCAGTTACAGCATGGCGGGCTCGAATAAATTCAGTTTCGCTCAAAAGTTG
>CAIXDY010000088.1 GCA_903918325.1 uncultured Actinomycetes bacterium | reverse complement strand
TTGTACTCGCACCTCTGTGCGTGCTTGTGCCAGCGTCGGCAGTAGATAAACAACCCCGCAAAATAGTGAGTGGTTGGATTCCTTATTACTCCGTTAAATCTGTTATGCCTTTTATTAAAAAATTACCAACGCTTCCACCTCCTGTAGTAGGAGCACCAGTTACATGTGCGGACAATGAATATTCCGCCGATGATCTGTCTGCGCTTAATTCCTCGTATCTGTTTACAAATAAAGATTTAATGAAGGAGGTAATGCCATTTTGGTACACACTTAAATCTCCAACATTAATCCGAGATGACTACACAACCGGTAATCCTTCGTGGCCCATTGCTGACACGCTCTGTTTAATGCGCAAAACTGGATTAAAGATTATTCCTACGATTACTGATGGCACCGATAAATTAGTCTTGTCGGGTTATCTTGCTAATGCCCAGAATAGAACGGCAATAGTTAGTTCAATCATGGACTTAGTCATGAAGAATTCATTTGATGGAATTGATTTAGATTTTGAAGGCTTTGCTTTTGTTGATGGAAGTGCAACGTGGAGTAAGACTGCGCCAAGCTGGATTCAATTTATTAATGAGTTAAGCACCGCACTTCATGCCAAGCAAAAACTGCTTTCTGTAACTTCACCGTATGCATACGACCCAACCGGAGCGATAAAGGGATACACGGTTTATTCTTGGGCAGCGATCGCGGCAAATATCGATCGTTTGAGAATCATGACCTATGACTATTCAGTTGCTAAGCCAGGACCAATCGGACCAATTTCCTGGGTAGATAAAACGGTGCAATATGCACTTTCAGTAATGCCTGCTTCAAAAATTTTTATTGGCTTACCTGGTTACGGGCGAGATTGGATTACCTCAGTTACTGGAACCTGTCCGGAATCAGCGCCACCGGGTTTAACCGTTGGAGCAAAAGCGGCAACTTTTAAAATGAATTACGCAACAGCAAAAGCCACCATTGACCAAGCGGTTCCGGTTTTTGATGCTACAACAAGTGAAATGACTTATTCCTATACCCAAAATTTCAATGGCTTAACGGCAAAAGGTGCGGCAACTGCTTGCACCGTAGGAAGAACGGTCTGGTATCAAAATGATCGCAGCTACACCGAACGTATGAATTTGGTTGCTAAATATCAACTCGGTGGTTCCGCGTTGTGGACTTTAGGAATGGAAGATCCAACGGCAACAACGGCAATGCGAAATGTAGCTTTGGCAATTGCACCAGATACCGTCCTCAATACTTTGACGATAGATAACGCGAGCAGTAAAAATATTTTTTATGGGGGAATATTCACACTTCGAGGCTTAGTAACACTGAAAGATTTAACTCCAATTGTGGGAATGCCAGTAACGGTGCAAATGAAGCGCGACAACGAAACTAATTGGACAACAATTGCACTTATTAATTCAGCTGGGGATGGAACGCTCAGCGTTCCAATAACAATTGCTGGAAACACATCATTTAGATTGAGTACTGATGGTACGTGGGATAAGGCTGAATCCTTGAGTTCTGAAGAAAAAGTGGTGCTTCTTTCACGAATAATTTTTGATCGCCCAAGCACGGTGAAACATGGCGCGTCATTAGTTATTAAAGGCACCTTACTTCCAATGGTTGCTGCGCAATCGGTTGGGATTCAAAAGTATGTAAATGGAAAATGGTCAACAATTGCCGCTACAACTACTGGCACAAGTGGCGATTTTCTCGCTAGCATTATTGAAGGCAAGAAAGGTGTTGTGAAATTGCGTATTCAAATTACTACCAAGAGTGAACAAGTATTCTCACAACCATTCTCAGTGGTGGTGCGCTAGTGGTAAAAGTTGATGACAAAATTGAAGAAGCAATAAAAGAGATTTTCAATGGAGATAAACCGTGGATCACAATAGTTTGGGATGATCCAGTAAATTTAATGACATATGTGACCTACGTTCTGATGGAGCTATTTGGCTACACGCGCGAAAAGGCGCATGAGCTCATGATGAAAGTGCACGCCGAAGGTAAAGCAGTGGTATCAACTGGAAGTCGCGAAGAGATGGAACATGATGTCGCGCGCTTACATGAGTATGGCCTTTGGGCAACACTTCAACGCGGAGATCAAGCAATATGACGATTAATGATTCCGATGAGCAACATGGCTTTCATCGCCATGGAGAAAATGCTTTCATCGCCGAATTCAGCGAATCAGAGCGTGAAGTTCTCATCAATTTAGTGGAGCAGATTATTGAATTACTAGGTGAGCGCGCAGACAATCATGTTGATGATCCACTCGCAGCAATGGTTGGCATCACGTCACATGATTCACCACCTGATGATGAAGTCTTATTACGTCTATTACCAAATGCTTATGCCGATCAAGTAGATGCGGCCGAGTTTCGCCGATATACCGAATCTACTTTGCGTGCCAAGAAATATGGGCATTCATTATCAATGCGCATAACTTTAAAGAGTGCAGTTGATGGGATTGTTGAAGTTGATCATGATGGGGCAAATGATTGGCTAGGTGCGATGAATGACATCAGACTGGCACTTGGAGTGAGATTAAAAGTTGAACAAAATAGCCATGAAGAGTTAGAACTCCTGGCGCCGGATGACCCAATGCGCGGTGTGTATGCCGTTTACAGTTGGTTAGGTTGGCTGCAAGAATCTTTAATTATTGCGCTTATGGATGAAGCCATTTAGTTTTCATATCGAGCTCACGGTAGGCTTGCACTGTGAGTAACGCACCCATTGGAATCTTTGATTCAGGAGTAGGTGGACTCACGGTTGCCAGAGCAATTTTGGATCAATTACCAAATGAATCAACTATTTATATCGGTGACACAGCGCGTGGCCCTTATGGACCTCGCCCCTTAGCGCAAGTGCGCGAATTTGCTTTAGAAACTTTAGATTTCTTAGTAGACCAAGGTGTTAAAGCTTTAGTAATTGCATGTAACACGGCAAGTGCGGCCATGTTGCGCGATGCACGCGAACGTTATTCAATTCCCGTTATCGAAGTAATCCAACCGGCAGTTAGACGTGCAGTAGCGGCAACTAGAAGTGGGCACATTGGTGTAATTGGAACTAATGCCACGATCGATTCCAAAGCTTATTTAGATGCTTTTGCGGCGGCCCCGCAGTTAGAAATTACTTCAATGGCCTGTCCATTGTTTGTGGAATTTGTGGAAAGAGGCGAAACCTCTGGAAGTGAAATAACTAAAATTGCACGCCAATATCTTGAACCAATAATGAAAGCGAAAGTTGATACTTTGGTGCTTGGGTGTACTCACTATCCATTATTAACTGGTGTCATTTCCTACGTAGTTGGTGAAGGCGTCACTCTTGTTTCAAGCGCTGAAGAGACTGCTAAAGATTTATATCGCACATTAGTCGAAAGCAATCTATTGCGAGCAAATCAATCATCGGCTCCAACTCATAAATTCTTAGCAACTGGCGATGCACAAGCTTTTGAAAGCTTAGCTCGACGTTTTCTAGGTCCAGAAGTAACACAAGTCGAACACCAAGACCTTTAAACCTAAAGAAAACGGGAGTACTACATGGCACGCAACGACGGACGACAAGTAAATGACCTGCGCGAAATTAAATTCACGCGCGGTTGGCTCGATCATGCCGAAGGTTCAGTGCTAGTTGAGTTTGGGAAAACACGCGTCCTCTGTGTGGCATCTTTTTCACCAGGTGTACCTCGTTGGTTAAAAGATTCAGGCAATGGTTGGGTGACTTCAGAGTATGCGATGTTGCCACGTGCAACACACACACGTTCTGATCGCGAGAGCGTTAAAGGCAAATTGGGTGGCCGTACTCAAGAGATTTCTCGTTTAGTTGGCCGTTCACTTCGCGCCATCGTTAATATGAAAGAGTTAGGTGAAAATACAATTGTTATTGACTGCGACGTTTTACAAGCCGATGGTGGCACACGCACAGCAGCTATAACCGGTGCATACGTGGCACTTGCCGATGCAATCGCGTGGGCAAAGGCACAAGGACACATTAAAGCAAGTGCGAACCCGCTCAGTGATTCGGTTGCTGCAGTCAGTGTTGGAATCATTGATGGCGTGCCAATGCTGGATTTATGTTATGAGGAAGATGTTCGTGCAGAAACTGATATGAATGTTGTTGTCGCGGGCGATGGACGTTTTATCGAAGTTCAAGGAACAGCAGAAGGACAACCCTTTGATCGCGCACTACTCAATCAACTTCTAGATCTAGCCGTAGATGGTTGTGCAACTTTGAGCGCTCTACAAAAAGAAGTTCTCTCGAAATAGTGCCCCACACACTTGTACTAGCAACGCGGAACCAAGGAAAAATTCTTGAGTTTCGTCGGATTCTTGATGCTATTGCTCCAGGGGAAATTAATTTAATTGGTGTTGATCAGTTTCCTGATTTAGTTGATGTAGAAGAAACCGGCGCTACCTTTGAAGAGAATGCATTATTGAAAGCTCGCTATACCGCTGCCGCAACTGGCTTGCCTGCAATTTCAGATGACTCAGGTCTTTGCGTTGATGCACTTAATGGCGATCCCGGAATTTATTCTGCACGATGGGCGGGTAGCCACGGAAACGATCAAGCAAATCTAGAAAAAGTACTGCTGCAGTTGGCAGATGTTGCCGAAGAAAAGCGCACGGCTCATTTCACCTGTGTTGCAGCGCTGGCCCTGCCCGATGGTCGTCATCATGTTGAAGAAGGCATATTTGAAGGGCGAATTTTGTATGCCCCAATTGGAGAACAAGGTTTTGGGTACGACCCCATTTTTGCACCCCTTGGAATGGGCATTTCCAGCGCGCAATTGAGCGCTTCGGAAAAGGATGCCATCAGCCACCGCGGAAAATCACTACGCGCTATCGCACCTCATGTCATACAAATGCTGCGGAGCCTGGGGTAACCTTGTCCTATCGACGCGCGTTATTGGCGTGCGCACCGCTATCCAAGGAGTTCACGTGGCCGTAAAGAAGAAGAGTGCAGCGAAGAAGGTTGCTAAGAAAGCGCCAGCTAAAAAATCTGCTGCTAAAAAATCAGTTGCTAAGAAGAAGTCAACTGCAAAGCGTGTTGTAAAGAAGAGCGCAGCAAAGAAGGTTGCTAAGAAGGCACCTGCAAAGCGCACCGCAAAGAAAACTGCGAAAAAAGCAACGGCAAAGCGTGTTGTAAAAAAGAGCGCCGCGAAGAAGGTTGCTAAGAAGGCACCTGCAAAGCGCGCAGTTAAGAAGAGTGCAAAGAAATCTTCTGCTTCCAAAGTTTCAACTCCAGCAGTTCCTGTTACATCAGCCGTTGCACCAAAGCCAGTTGCCGTTGCACCTAAGCCTGCTGCGGCTGCGCCAAAGCAAGGTGCATCAGGACGCGTTGTATTTGCAGTAGTGGTCGCAATTGCTTTGTTAGCAATGATCGTCTGGTCAAAATCTTCAAACAATGGTGATGATGCAGCAGGGCCTGCGCCTTCAATTCCAGCAGCAACTGCAAGTGAATCAGCATCAGCATCTGCTAGCGCCACAACTGCAGCAGTTGCAACGGTTGAAGCACCATCTAAATTTGTTGCACTTAAGAGCGCCGATGGCTTAACTCTTCGCTGGGTAGCGCCAATGGCAACTGATGGATTGACCGGAATTAACGTAGAGATCCGTGCAAATGGAACTGGAGATTGGACAACAATCGCCACTGTTTCACCAACACAAACTACTCAGGCAGTTACAAAGAACAGTGATACAGGTTGGACTCAATTCCGCGTCACATCAGTTTATTCTGATGGACAGACTGCTTCAGCTACTGTCTTTGGAATTCCAGGTGAATTCAAGTAATAAGAAATTAATAAAAAACCCTCGCCACTGTGCGGGGGTTTTTTATTTGAGAAAACTATTTGGTTATTAGCTGCGAAGTAATGGCTTCAACATAAACTTGAACGCCAGTAGGTACTAAGTGCACACCATCGGGTGCAAAGTACTCCGGGTGGCCGGATGAAATGGTGGCCCAATCGATAAGGGTTGCTCCATACATTTGTGCGTACTTTGCAATCAGCACATTATTCTCATCACGCCAACCGCGAGGAACTGCGGTATTCACGACAATAATTTGGGGTTGATTCTTAACTTCTTCAAAAATGGCAGCGACTTCTGCCTCAGTTAATCGATTGTTATTTCCAAGATCGAATATAACTGGGGAGGCATCCACGTGACTCTTATCTTGTTGCATCACCGTAAGAAGTTCAGGCGCTTGGCGCCCTACTCGCGCATTAATTAAAGCGATGTGACTCCGTTTTTCTAATTCATAATGGATACCCAGAATTACTGAATCTCCAGTTACCCATAAGCCACCCGGTTGCGCATTTGAAATCTCGGTGTTTTGGACGGGTTGAGTTAACTGAGCTTTCATTGCAGCTACATCTCGATCACTCCTTGTAATGGCATTAGCACTCAAGAGTGATGTTGCAAGGGTAATTGAAATTATTGCGAGTGCTACAAAAGATTTTTGTCGGCGTTGTACATTTTTCGTGCGGTATTTCATTCCTTTAAACCAATATTCAACCATCCCACTTCGGACTGGAAGCTCAACTAAACGCAGTGAAATATCGGCTAAAGCAAAAACTATTAATATGCGAAGTAGATAAAGGGCCCATGTAGATCCTTCAAGATCAACTTTAGGACGTGTTAGTTGAAAAACTACCCAGTGCCACAGATAGATTGAATACGAGCGTTCGCCAATCCATACCGCAATTTTGCTACTAAGGATTGGCGCAAATCGTGAAGCCGGGTGGACGACGCTAGTGATAATTGCACAACCAAAAATTCCAGCTAAAGGGAAAGCCAGCTTGTATAAAGTTGGATCAGTTTCATTGACAAAGAGAAAAGTTGCGAGAATTCCTACGAAACCAAAAACACCAATTCCATCAATGAAATCTTGCGCACGTTTATTGACTTGTTCTTTAAGGTTTTGTGGTACCCAGCTGACTGCAAGCGCTGCGCCTAAAAACAGACCGATGCTATGAGTATCAGTGCCAAAATAGACATGGCTTACTTGTGAAGCACTAGCTGCATCAACTTGGAAAGAAACGATAAGTAAGGTGATACCTGAAATTGCTGCAATTAATAGTGCAGCTCCAGGAATTCGCTTCTTACCGAATTGGCGTAAAACCAGTAGCAAAATGAGTGGCCATATTAAATAAAACTGGGCTTCGACTCCCAGCGACCATGTGTGCTGCAGCAGTGGTGGTCGGGCAATTGAATCAAAATAATCAGTGTGCCTAAACACTAACCACCAGTTCATTAACCCAAAAATTGAGAAGGGGCTATCGCTTACGAATCGGCGAACGGTTTCTGGTGCCCAAATACATATATATAGCGTTGTAACGAGGATCATGAAGATCAAAGGGGGGAATAATCGACGAATTCTCGCTTTATAAAAAGCGCGTAAATCTAAGCCACCGCTGCGCTGAATCGAATCTAAAAGCAATCGAGTGATGACATAGCCCGAGATAACGAAGAAGAGATCTACGCCGAGAAATCCACCGGGTATCCACGAAAAACCAAGGTGATACAGCATCACCGCAATTACAGCTACAGCCCGTAAACCATCGATGGCAGGGATATAACGGATACCGCGGGGAGTAGACATTAGAAATTACTTACGCGATGCAGATTTCTTTGCTGCTGCTTTCTTAGTAGTTTTCTTCACTGGCTTTTTCGCACTCTTTTTAGGTGCTGAAATTGCGCGCTTAGTGCGTTCACTTGAAACGCGAATTGGGCCAGCGTTAATAATTGTGTCATCAGAATTCAAATTCCCTAAGACATTTTTTTGAAGATCAGCCAGGCGAGTAAATGCAGATTCAAGTCGTGAACGTGATTGATGAATTGCGGATTCAGCGGCATCAAGTGATTGTGTTTGAATCTTATAAAGTCGTTCAGCTTCACCCATCACACTAGCTAGCCATTGGCGATAGTTAGTAACTTCAGCCGTTGCCTCAATAACAATTCGCTCACCTTCGCGACGAGCTGCAGTAGTGAGTGCATTGCCTTCGCGCTTCTTACTTTCAATAACAGATTCTGCTTCAGCCTCAGCCTGTGCAATTTTCTCTTCAGCTTCAGATTCTGCCGCTTGAATATATTTGCGACCACGTGTTTCGGCACCACTTAAAATAGAGCGAGCTTTAGCGTCGGCGGCATCGATTTCTTCTTTTGTGATTCGATTTGTCTCAGCAACTAATCGTGAAGCAATAGCTTGGGCCTTACTTTCACGGGCTTGCGCCGATTTAATCATCGACATTGCAGTCTCGGTTGCCAGAATTTCAAACTCTTCTTTAGTTAATCCCGTTATGTCTCGACGAGATTTAAGATCGGCAAGTTGTGCTTCGAGTTCACGGATGCGATCGACCGAAGATGGTGCTTCCGGTTCGTCGCCTTTGAATCCAACCCAGTTAAGGAAGGAGTTCTTTTCAGCCATCGTCATACCTCGCAACTCGATTTAAAGAGAGCCTAAGGTTAGAGCAAGGCCTTACTTACTGTAAATCGCCACTGAAATCGCTACGTACTGCGAGATCCAGGCGGCCAGCACAAAGATATGGAAGAGCTCGTGGAAGCCGAAATACTTAGCGGTCCGGCCAGGGCGCTTGAGTGCGTAGAAAATCGCCCCAACTGAGTAGAACAATCCGCCGAAGATTATTGGGAGTAACACCCATAAACCACCCGCGCGATAAAGGTCAGGGGTATAAACAATGGCAACCCAGCCAAGCAATAAATAATTAGCAACATACAACCAGCGCGGGGCATTGAGCCAGAAAACTCTTAAGCCAACACCGATTGCTGCGCCAATCCACACAATAGCTAACAAAATATTTCTACTTCGGTTATCTAATAGCGCAACAGCAAACGGGGTATAGGACCCGGCAATTAATAAATTAATATTTGCATGATCCCAACGGCGCCAGATTTTTTTCTTTTCAGGTGACCATGGAACACGGTGATAAACCGCAGAAACACTAAAGAGCATGATCGCGGTGACTGAATAAATTGCGACCGCGAATTTGAGCGATTCTTTACTAAGAATAAATAAGACAAGGGAAGCGATGATGACCGCAGGAGTTGCACCCAGGTGGAACCAGCCGCGTAACTTAGGCGGCACCACAGGTTGCTGTGTCATGCGTTGAGGGTACTAGTGATTAACTGTTTTCTATATCGACAAAAGCTCGCCTCGCTGATAAGAATCTCCTATGACATTTAGATCTCCTATATTCGAAATCAGCCATACATACATCGATGATGAAGCCGCCCTGAGCCCAATGGGTTGCACCTACTTAGGCAATGGATTAAATCAAGACAAACTTGATGATTTTTCAATTGCCGGTGCCAAGAAATCCGCTGACCTGACCCGGGCGACTTTGGCAAAGCTGTTAGCAATGAAGCCAATTGATGAGATTGATCGAATTGCACAGACCGTTATGCAAGAGCGTCTCGAGTCTTCACTTGCGCTGCATGACAGCCAAGAATCCTTTGTTCTCTGGAATGTTCTGACCTCACCACCGTCAAATGTGCGTTCAATTTTTGAATTAATGCCAAAGAGTTCTGACCAGGATTTCGACAATATTGCTAAGCGTCTTGCCGCCGTTGATGGTGCATTTAAGTCTTGGACAGGTGCAATCATGGAGATTGCTAAGAATGGGAAAACTACTGCGCAGCGACAAGTACGCGGTGTTATTGCGCAATTAGAAAACTATGCAAATGGTGGCTTTAGTGCAATGTGCAAAAATTTTGATGGCGCGGGCAAATACCCTGCGATGCATGCCAATGCAAAGTTAGCCGAGAAAGCTGCCGCTGAAACTGCCGCTTTCTTAAAGAATGAATATTTACCAATTGCAAATCCTAATGATGCCGTCGGTGCAGAGCGTTATGCAGTGTGGGCACGTTATTTCACAGGAGCAAAGTTAGATCTTCGTGCGACTTATGAATGGGGCATGGGCGAACTCAAAGCAATCAATGAACGCATGTGGGAGATTGCTGAACAGATCAAACCTGGCGCAAAAACCCTACGTGAAGTTGCCGATCACCTTGATCACGATCCTAAATATGTAATCAAGGGCAAAGATAATGTTGTTAAGTTTTTACAAGATTTTACTGATGCAGCTATTAAGCGCATGGATGGCGAATATTTCGAAATCGATGATCGCATCAAGATTTGTGAAGCCCGACTTGCTCCCGAAGGAAGTGCGTCAGCGCCTTATTACAACCCACCATCAGAGGATCTATCTCGTCCAGGAACAACCTGGATTCCGATGTTGGGTAAAGATGAAGCCAGCAGTTGGCACTTAGTTTCTACGTGGTATCACGAAGCAGTTCCAGGCCATCACTTGCAATGCGCGACAGTTGCGGTTGAGAAAGAGCGCTTGTCACGTTTTCAAATAAATGGTGCATGGATTAGTGGTTACGGCGAAGGCTGGGCACTTTATGCTGAGCGCTTTATGAATGAACTTGGCGCTTTTGATGAACCCGGAATTGAAATGGGTTATTTATCAGCACAAGCTTTGCGTGCAGCACGCATTGTTGTAGATATTGGAATGCACCTGGGCTACACCGACTTTGATGGAAATGTTTGGAATGCTGAGTCATCACGCAAGCTACTCAATGAGCAAGCTCTACTTGATGAAGATCATTCACGCAGCGAAACCGATCGCTACTTAGGATGGCCAGGACAAGCCATTTCTTACAAGGTGGGTGAGCGCGTATGGATGAAGGCACGCGAAGATGCGAAGGCACGCTTAGGTGCAGCTTTCACTCTCAAGAAGTTCCACACATACGCATTAAAGATTGGTCCAATGGGTCTTGATCCATTTGCAATTGAACTTGCAAATTGGAAAGGCAATTAACTTATTTTCTAAATGAAAGATCAGCCTTTTTCATTTCAGCAACTAAAATTCTGATGGCGTTTGCTCCCATGCCATCGAGTTCTTTGAGCGCTGCGAGTGAGGTTTTTCTTAAATCGCTTAAGTGAAATAAGCCATCATCGATGAGCGCACGGCGGGCAGGTGCATCTAAACCGATCTCCCGCCATTGGCCATCAAGTTCGGCATATTTATTTAACTCAGTATCGCTATTGCTAATGGTTGATTTATTTGCGGCTTTTTCGGCACGGCGTTCGGCTGCGGCTTTTTTTGCTTGAGATGCCAACATCTTTGTTTTAGCTGCAGATTGTTTGGCCATGTACTTATTTTAACTTTTTAATTAATAGATGTGTGCGGGAGGCGGGACTTGAACCCGCACGTCCGAAGACACAGGTTCCTAAGACCTGCGTGTCTGCCATTTCACCACTCCCGCAAACCCATACCAAAGCCTTGTCGGCTTCCATATGGATAGGGGACAAGATTAGAGGTAAGTTAGCGATGTACCAAAACGGGCCGAAGCCCACTACGAATGAAGGGCACGGCACCATGTCATTAACACCAACTCCTGCAGATAAGTTCACCTTCGGTCTCTGGACCGTGGGTTGGCAAGCGCGTGACCCATTTGGCGATGCAACACGTGGTGCTTTAGATCCTGTTCGCACAGTCAATGAGTTAGCTGCACGCGGTGCATATGGTGTGACTTTCCACGATGATGATTTGATTCCTTTTGGAAGCGATGAAGGCGCTCGCCGCGGTCATATAGATCGTTTCAAAAAAGCTCTCGCTGAAACCGGAATGAAAGTTCCGATGGCAACTACAAATCTTTTTACGCACCCAGTTTTCAAAGATGGTGCATTTACTTCAAATGATAAAGATATTCGCCGTTATTCGATTCGCAAGGTGATGCAGAATATTGAACTAGCTGTTGAACTTGGTGCAAAGACTTATGTGTGCTGGGGCGGACGAGAAGGTGCTGAATCCGATGGCGCGAAGGATGCCTATGTTGCCCTCGATCGTTTCCGCGAAGCTTTTAACGTATTAGGTGAGTTTGTTACAGATAATGGTTATGACATTAAGTTTGCAATTGAGCCAAAACCAAATGAACCACGTGGTGATATTTTCTTGCCAACAATTGGTCATGCTCTTGCTTTCATTAATTCACTTGATCGCCCCGAACTTGTTGGCGTGAATCCAGAAGTTGGTCATGAGCAGATGGCTGGGCTCAACTTTGTTCATGGAATCGCTCAAGCGCTATGGCACAAGAAGCTTTATCACATCGACTTGAACGGACAACATGGACCAAAGTTTGATCAAGATTTAGTTTTTGGTCATGGCGATTTGAAATCTGCCTTCTTCTTAGTTGATTTGTTAGAGCGCTATAAGTACGACGGACCAAAGCACTTTGATTACAAGCCCGCCCGAACTGAAGATGACAAGGGTGTGTGGGAATCGGCAACATCAAATATGCGCACTTATCTAGCTCTCAAAGAACGCGCAGCTGCTTTCCGCGCTGATCCACGTGTTATTGAAGCGATGAAAGCTTCAAATATTCCGGGTCTTGGCGAAGCAACGTTGAATGCTGGTGAGACTTGGCGAGATCTAGCCAAAGATTCCTTTGACGTTGAAGCTGCAGGTACACGTGGGTATGGCTATGAACTAGTTGATCAACTAGCTCTTGAGCATTTGATGGGCGTTAAGTAAAACTAAGTCTGGGACTTAGTTCGACATTGCTCCTCGGCGAGAAATCGCATCAACGCTGGCTGAAACTAGCAAGACCGCACCAGTTACTAAGTACTGAATTCCAGCACCGTAACCAAGCAGACCCATGCCATTATCAATAACCGCAACTACTAGACCACCCAAAATCGCATCACGCAATTTTCCTTTTCCACCGAACAAAGAAACGCCACCAATCACAGCAGCACCCACGGCATAAAGAAGGGTTGAACTTCCACCGGTTGATGGGGAAATTGAGTTCATGCGTGAAGCAAAAAGCATTCCGGCGATCCCAGCCAGTGAAGAACAGATAACAAATGCCGACGTACGTACGCGCTTTACATTAATACCAGCACGACGTGCAGCTTCGGCGTTACCGCCAACTGCATACAAATGACGACCAAAAGTTGTGCTGCTTAATACAAAAGTGCCGGCGATAAGAATGAGCAAAATAATTGGAACAACAATCGGCATTCCCTTAGTACTAATGACGCCTTTAGTTCCGCGTTCGATATTCAAAGCCCATACTGCGCCTCCAGTTACTACAAGGAGTGCAACGGTTTTAATGAGCCAGAGTTTGAAGAGTTCGGCAGTTAAGCCCGCACGACGCCGGGTGTTAATTCGATTAAGACCCATGAGTACGTAAGCTGCGCCGAGAATGCCCCAGAGCAACCAACCTTCGGTAGGTGTTAAATTACTATTTTCAACGGCCAAAATTACGGTGTTGCTAATTTGAATTGTTCCGCCTTCACCGGCAAGGAGTAACAAAATTCCTTGAAAAGCGAGGAATGCCGAAAGGGTAACCACGAAAGATGGAATTCCAACTCTGGAAACTAAAGTTCCCATCAGTAAACCCAGAATTGCTCCAACGGCAATACTGACAGGCAGTGCAATAAACCATGCGACTCCGTGATTAGAGACCAAAAGAACTAGAACCGCGCCACACACACCAGAGGCGTAACCGGCTGAAAGATCGATTTCACCTAACAACAGTACGAAAACAAGGCCCATGGCGATAACAATTACTGGCGCCGACTGAGTTAATAAATTTGCAAAGTTACGAGCAGTAAAGAAGAACTCGCTCATAAGAGTAAATATTGTGCCAAGAGCTACTAGGCCCAGAACTGCCGGAAGTGAACCGATGTCACCGGCCTTTACTTTGCTCCAATAATTTGATGCAGCAGTTGCCAATGAATCCTTTTCTACTTGTAGGTCGTTACTCACTTGGCACCTCCAGACTTACCTGTAGTTATTAATTCAATAACCTGGTTGGTCGTGACGTCCTTCTTCTTTACTTGTCCGGCCATAGAACCTAAGTAAAGCGCGGCAATATTGTCTGCAACTTGGAAGATATCAATGAGGTTGTGGCTAATTAAAATTACGGCCAAACCATTATCGGCAAGACGGCGTACAAGGTTGAGAACTTGTTCAGTCTGGGCAACACCTAGCGCTGCAGTTGGTTCATCCAGAATAACTACTTTGCTATTCCAGAGAACTGCGCGCGCAATAGCTACGGTCTGACGCTGTCCGCCTGAAAGAGATGCAACGCTTTGGCGGATGGATTTAACTGTACGGACACTCAAGCCATCGAGAGTTTTACGGGCGAGTGATTCCATATTTGATTCATTGAGAACAATACCTTTTTTAACTTCGCGACCTAAAAACATATTATGAACGATGTCTAAGTTATCGCAGAGCGCTAAATCCTGATACACGATTTCAATTCCGAGGGCAGTGGCATCGCGTGGGCCAGTTACTGCAACTTTCTTACCTTCAAAAAGGAATTCGCCTTCTTCGGCTTGATAAATTCCGGCAATACATTTGATGAGAGTGCTCTTACCTGCTCCGTTGTCACCAACAAGGGCGGTGACTTGTCCGGCGTATGCATCGAAATCTACATTCTTTAATACATGCACTGGGCCGAAAGATTTATTAATTCCACGAAGTGAAAGAATTGGTTCGCTCATCGTTTCCTCTATTTCTGCTTAGTTAAAGCAATTCCGGCCCGAGTTTTCACTCGGACCGGAATTGCTTCTTAACTCATTTTTCGGATCTAACGAATTAGATACCGTTCTTCTTACATACGGCTTCTGTTGCAATCTTGCAAACAGCAGCGCGTGTCTGGAAGCCATCAGCAATAACAACCTTGACGTTGGCCTTTGTGATTCCAACTGGTACTAGAAGTACTGAAGGAACATCACGCATTCCGTCATTTGTCTTGCCCTTAGCAAGTGTTGCAGCGTTTGTGCCCTTGATAAGTGCAACAGCTAGATCAGCTGCGCCTTGAGCTTCTTGCTTAACTGCCTTGTAGACAGTGTTTGAAAGATCTCCAGTAAGGATTGCTGCAAGTCCGTCAGCTGTTGCATCTTGACCTGAAACACATACCTTGCCATTGAGCTTGCTCTTCTTAAGAACTGCAACTGCAGCTAATCCAAGACCTTCGTTAGCTGATACAACTGCATCAAGCTTTCCGCCTGCCTTTGTTAGCATCTGCTCAAAAATAACTCCACCCTTTGCGTTATCCCAGTCTGGAACAGACTGATCATCAACAAGTGTGTAAGCCTTTGATGTAATTGATGGGCGTAGAACTGAGTCATAACCCTGCTTGAACAATGTTGCGTTGTTATCTGTTGGTGAACCGTTTAAGTAAACGATTGATGCCTTCGTCTTACCAGCAGCCTTAAGACAAGCTTGAATGCCCTGACCTTGAAGAACGCCAACTGCAACGTTGTCGAATGAAACGTAGTATGAAGCTGAACCCTTAAGTGTTAGACGATCGTAATCGATTGTCTTAACGCCAGCTTTTGCAGCCTTTGCTTGAATCGCAGCTGTTGATGGTGAATCAAGACCAGCCATGATCAAAACCTTTACGCCCTTTGCGAGCATTTGATCTGCGATTGTTGCAAACTTTGCCTTATCGCCATTTGCATTTTGAATGTCAACTGTTACGCCAGCCTTCTTGAAAGCTGCTGTAAGGAATGGACGGTCTGCAGTTTCCCAGCGAGCTGAAGAAGCAGCATCTGGAAGAATTACGCCAACTTGTGTACCAGCAGCAACTGCTGATGAAGTTGACATGAAGCCTGTTAGTGCAAGTGCACCAGCTGCAATTACAGCTGCGACCGCATTACGACGCTTTGTCATCTATTAACGACCTTTCGGGGGTTGTAACCACCATGAGTGAAACCTGTATTCACGCACTTTAATTGGTGGATAGGTGGGATAAAAGTAACGGGTTAGGCCCGAAAGGTCACTATGGAATATGCGTGGAAGTGCCTTGCGGAGTTAACGATTTGATAACGGCGGCAATAGCCTCGCGATAGCCTTACTCAGTGTCCACACAGGTAGAGCAACTTGAGACAGCGATTAAGGCTGCCATCGAGCGGGCACATGCGGCTGGCTCACTATCTGGACACATTCCGGCCACGATTAAATTAGAGCGACCAAAAGATCGCAACCATGGCGACTACGCAACTTCTATTGCTTTGCAATTAGCAAAGCCAGCGAACATGATTCCGCGCGAAGTTGCTCAAATAATCTGTGATCAATTAACGGGCACCGATGGAATTTCTGCCGTTGAAATTGCAGGTCCGGGATTTATTAACATCACTTTGAATCGGGCTAATCAAGCTGAATTAGTTACATCAATTTTGAAGTCAGCCCACGATTATGGAAAAGGAAGCGCGCTCGCAGGTGTGCGAATTAATTTAGAGTTTATAAGTGCAAATCCAACAGGCCCTTTGCATTTAGGTCATACTCGTTGGGCAGCTGTTGGTGATTCACTCGGAAGAGTTTTAAGTGCGGCTGGTGCAGAAGTCATACGCGAGTTTTATATCAATGATCGCGGAAATCAGATGGATCTATTCGGTGCTTCAGTTGAAGCTGCCGCACTTGGTAATCCAATTCCTGAGGATGGCTATCAAGGTGGATACATTTCAGATTTAGCACAGCAAGTTGTTGCAAGTAACCCATCCATCAAGACATTACCTGAAGGTCAACGTCATCCAGCATTTCGTGAAGCTGCGTATGCCGTTCAATTAAAAGATCAACAGCGCGTACTAGATTCTTTTGGCACACACTTTGATGTGTGGTTTTCAGAGCGTTCATTGCACGACCAAGGCGCAGTGGAGCATGGCTTAGAGAAGTTACGCACACAGGGCCATGTCTTTGAAGAAGAAGGTGCAATTTGGTTGCGTACAACAGATTTTGGTGATGACAAAGATCGCGTATTAACTAAATCTGATGGCTCACTTACTTATTTCTCTTCAGACACGGCGTATTACATTAATAAGCGCGAACGCGGCTTTGATATTTGCATCTACATGTTAGGCGCAGATCACCATGGTTATGTGGGCCGCTTAAAAGCAATTGCAGCGTGTGCCGGTGATGATCCTGAGTACAACATCCATGTTCTTATCGGCCAATTAGTAAAGATCATGGAGGGCGGCGAGGAAGTTAAATTATCTAAGCGCGCCGGCACCATCATTACTCTGGAAGAGTTAGTAGAAAAAGTAGGCGTTGATGCTGCGCGCTATACCTTGATTCGTTATCCAGTTGATACCCCCATGGTCATGGATATTGATATTTTGAAGCGCAATACAAATGAAAATCCTGTGTATTACGTTCAGTACGCCCATGCACGCATTGCGGCAGTTTTACGTAATGCAGGTGAACTCAATATTTCGGTCGACATAAAAGATTTTGATTCTTCACAACTGACGCACGATCGCGAAAATGAATTACTGGGAGCGTTGGCAGAATTTCCTCGCGTTGTTCAAAGCGCCGCCGAACTTCGCCAACCCCACCGAGTTGCACGCTACTTGGAAGAGTTAGCAGGCACGTATCACGGTTTCTATGCCGATTGCCGCGTACTGCCAATGGGAGAAGAAAATCCATCGCCATTGCACACCGCTCGTCTATTACTCTGTGCATCTACAAAACAAGTTATTAAGAATGGTTTAGATTTATTAGGCGTCAGCGCACCGGAGAGGATGTAGCTATGTGGTCTTCTCATGTAAAAATTGGAACTGAACTTTCTATCGCTTCAATCCCGGCGTCGCAACTTGCTAAAGAATTTGGTACTCCGGCGTTCATAATGGATGAAGGCGATTTTCGTACACGCGCAACGGCGTGGAACAGCGCGTTACACGCGGCTTTTGGTGAGCAAGCGGGAAATGTTTATTACGCGGCTAAAGCTTTTATCTGTGTTGAAGTTGCGCGCTGGATTAAAGATCTTGGAATTGGGATTGATGTATGCACTGGTGGTGAATTAGCCGTTGCACTTAAAGGTGGAATTGATC
>CAIXDY010000087.1 GCA_903918325.1 uncultured Actinomycetes bacterium | reverse complement strand
GGACGCAAACTCGATGCTTGGGTAAAGACTTGGTTACAAACTGCCGGAGTAAATACATTGCGACCACAACTTGAAATCGATGGCGATGTTTATAAGAGCGTTGTTATTTTGCAGGAAGCTCCATTGGTGCCAGCTGGCTCGCAAGAGCTGCGTCCGCATCGCTTAGCTGTTGGCCTTTATGACATCGCCGGTGATTCACTACAACTTCGCAAATCCGTCGAACTCGATGTTATTGGAGCAACTACAACCGTCTCTGATCTGGCGGGCGAGAAAGTAGCCGATCTTTTGCTCATCAACGATCGCGATCTTTCTTATGCAAAATTACGCTTTGATGATCGATCAATTGCAACTTTAAAGAAGTATTTAGGACGTTTGAATGATCCATTGGCTCGCGCAGTTACTTGGGCGGCAATCTGGGACATGCATCGAGATGCACAAATCTCATCAGCTGATTTCATTGAAATCGCCCTTGCAGGTCTAGCTGGAGAAACTGATGACGCAATCGTTAACGTCATCACTGGCCAACTAGGTACTTCCGTTGAGGCCTATGCAGCCGATGTTCATCGAGATGCTTATCGCGAGAAGTTAGCCGAAGGTTTCTGGAAACTCTTACAAGCTAGCGCTCCAGCTAGCGACTTACAGCTGTTGTACTCGCGTGCATTTGCCGCAAACGCGCATACCCAAGATCAAATTAAAAAGGTGCGCGGAATTCTCAATGGCGAAATTTCTGGCCTTAAAGTTGATAGCGATCGTCGCTGGGACTTCTTGATTGCACTGACCGAACGTGGTGCCACAACTCAAGCCGAACTCGATGCAGAGTTAGCTAAAGACAACACAACTACTGGAAATCTCTTTTACCAATCAGCAAAAGCGGCAACACCTAATGCAGAAGCAAAAGAATACGCATTCAACACCGTTCTGCATCAAGATGCCCAAACATCAGTTCGTTCAGCATTAGTTGCCGGTTTCCAGCGACCAATTCAGCGTCACTTGTTAGCCCCATTTGTTGATCGCTATTTCGCTAATTTATTAGAGGAATGGAATTCAAAGTCATATGAAGGTGCCGCAAAATATGTGACTGGACTGTATCCAAGCTGGATTATTAGTCAGAGCACTTTGGATAAGACCAATACCTGGCTGACCGGAGTTGGGAAAGATGCCCCAGCGGTTCTGCGAAAGCTAGTTAAAGAATCTCAAGACGGAGTAATCCGTGCGCTGAAAGTTCAGCAACTCGATAATTAATTAATCGAGGTAACAGAAGACTCAGCACGCTCTTTACGCGGCGCACTTGCAATCCATGAAAAAAGTGCGATGACGAGAAAGAGAGCGACTGGAATTACCACAAACTTGAAAACTGTCTCAGTAACGCTTAAACCTGGGCCGTTGACCATGCCATCTTCTTGCCCGTTCATAAATAAATGCATGGCTGAAGTGTAAATGCTTTACGCCGTTGCTGCTGCCACACCAAATGGCTCAAGGTATTGCAGCCAGCGGGCATTAGTTTGACCAGTACCGAGAATTCTCCATGCAGCACCGACAGGTTCGCGTGGCAGCTGACGCAAACGCCAACCAATCTCTTTCAACTGTTTGTCGGCCTTTAAGTGATTGCACTTGTGGCACGCCGAAACAACATTTTCCCAATTGTGACCGCCACCACGACTACGTGGGATTACATGGTCAATTGAAGTTGCAGGTGCACTGCAATACACACAACGGCCACCATCACGGGCAAATATCGCACGACGTGACAATGGAACTGCATGTCGATATGGAATGCGGACAAATTTGTTTAATCGAATAACTGATGGCAGATCAATTTCACCGCCAGAGAAATGCAAAACAGATCCAGATTCTTCAATCATTGTTGCGCGATGATTAAGGACCAAAATAAGGGCACGGCGTTCAGTTATTACACCTAACGGTTCGTAGGTGGCATTTAAAACCAACGTCCGCGACATGGATTCCTTTCATGGCCCTTATCGATTGGTTTATCTTGCCCCAAAACACCCGAGCGCGTGGGTATTGACTAGCGGTATTTAGGTAAAGATTTGGCTAAAGTTTGTGCTCGTGAGCAGCTCTGTACGCAACGTCCTCGATTGGATTAGCGGAACCCCCCTACGTGTTGCCATCATCCTTGTCTGCGCGATTTTGACCCAAGCTTTTGGTTCACGGGCAATTAGTCGAGCCATGAACCGATTAGCCACGGCCGATCTAGTTCCGGGACCACGCAACATTCTGGCCCGACAAAAAGAGCGCGCCCGCACAATTGGTGGAGTTTTATCTAGCGTTCTCAAATCAGTTATTTGGGTCGTTGCAATCGCAATGGT
>CAIXDY010000086.1 GCA_903918325.1 uncultured Actinomycetes bacterium | reverse complement strand
TCACCCAACGTCCGGAGAAATCTCGTGGATGGGTAACAATGTTGTTGGCGTGAAACCAGAAATGTTGGTGCGCGCCGGAATTTCGCATGTTTCTGAAGGTAAGTCAGTTGTTCCGGAGCTTTCCGTACGTGACAACCTCGAACTAGGTGCAATTTGGCGGCGTAACAAAAAGGAATTACAAGAATCAATCGACCACGTTATTTCTATTTTTCCACGTTTAGGCGAACGCATTGAACAGCGCTCCGATACGTTATCTGGTGGCGAGCGACAGATGCTGGCCATCGGTCGAGCGATTATGTCGAAGCCACAACTGTTATTACTCGATGAACCATCATTAGGTCTTGCACCATTAGTAGTAGAACAGATTTTCCAAACCATTCGCGAATTAGCAAATTCAATGAATTTAACGGTGCTCCTTGTCGAACAAAATGCGATGGGCGCACTCAAGATCGCAGATATCGGAATAGTTCTCAATTTAGGAAAAGTAGTTGCCGCAAATAACGCGCAGACTTTAATTGACGATCCAGCGGTACGCGCCGCATATTTGGGGTATTAATCATGCAATTACTAAATACTTTTCTTATTGGCATTACTGCCGGTTCAATTTATTCACTGATGGCGACTTCCATGGTTTTAGTCTGGCGAAGTACGCGGGTGGTTAACTTTGCCCAAGCCGGAATGGCTCTTCTTTCTTCATACTTTGGTTACGAAGCCGTTTCAAAGTTTCACTCTTTCTGGATTGCTTTACCCGTTGCCATGATTGGCGGTGCAGTTTTTTCAGCTTTTGTAGAAATGGTTTTGATTCGTTTATTAGTAAAACACAGCTCAACTGGCCCAATTGCCGCAGTTGCACCGATCATTGCAACTCTGGGATTACTTGGAGTGATTAGAGCAACCGTGAGCATGGTGTGGGGCGGTCAGAATGTTCGAATTATCGGTCCAGTATCAAATGATGGTTACACAATTAATGGAACGACTTTAGTTTTCTCTCCACTGAAACTATTAATTTTAGTAACCGTTGTAATTTTAATGTTGGCACTGACGGTTCTATTTAAGAAGACCAATATTGGTTTAGCGTTACGGGCATCGGCATATGCTCCCGAGATAGCGCGGTTAGCGGGAATAAAAGTTGACTGGGTACGTACCTTGGGTTGGGCTTTAGCTGGCGCAACGGGCGCAGTCGCGGGAATGTTTCAGACGGTCAATGGCAATGGAACGCTCTCACCAGATTCTATTGATTTTTCATTATTACTTGTCTCAGGTTTTATTGCCGCAGTAATTGGTGGCCTGGATAGTTTGGTAGGCGCAGTAATTGGCGGACTAGTTTTGGGATTAATGATTTCTTTTGTGTTGATGTATATAAGTGGCGGGTTATTTTTCATCGCACCATTTGTAATTCTTTTGCTAGTTCTATTTATTCGACCTCAAGGTGTGTTTGGTGCAAAGGCGGCCCGCCGTGCATAAGCGACAATCCCGTCACATCTTTCCATTCATATTAGGTGGAGTAGTTCTTTACTTTGTTAGTGGAATGGTTGATGAACTGCGAGTTTATCAAGGCGCTTCTGTTGCAGTGTATGTAATTGCAATTTCATCAATAATTTTGTTAACGGGTTACTCTGGTCAAGTTTCACTTGGTCACGGAGCTTTAATGGCAGTTGGTGCTTACGCTGCCGCTGTTGCACGCATAGAGTTGCACGCACCTATTATTTTGTGTTTTTTTATTGCAG
>CAIXDY010000085.1 GCA_903918325.1 uncultured Actinomycetes bacterium | reverse complement strand
TTGATTGAACCTTCACTAGCTGGTGGTGCACTTCTGGATCTTGGAATTTATCCAATCTCCTTTGCCCATATGATTCTAGGAATCCCCGAAACAATTAGCTCACAAGCCGTACTCACTGAAAAGGGAGTGGATGCACAAACCTCAATGATTCTTTCTTACGCACATGGTGCGCAGGCTGTATTAAACACAACCATGATTGTTCAAACTCCATGTAGAGCCGTTGTTGCAGGCCTTAATGGTTACATTGAAGTTGACCGCACTTTTTATAATCCAACAACAATGCGTGTGGTTTTATTTGACGGCACAGTTACCGAATATCCGCTGGCTTACACCGGACATGGTTTACGTGAACAAGCCCGTGAATTTGCCAGAATGGTGAGAAATAAGGAAGTTGAATCACCATTGCTGACGTGGGCTGACACCATCGCAATCATGAAGATTATGGATACGGTGCGAGCTCAAATTGGTTTGAAATATCCCTTTGAGGCTTAACGTCTAGCTAAATCTGCAACTCCCACTAGTCCAGCTTCGTTGCCAAGCTTTGCGGCCACGATTTCTGGATAAGGATGCTTTCCAGCAAATGGCATGTTGCGCTCTAGTGATTCACGTGTGGGTTTCAAAAGAATCTCACCTGCATCAATGACTCCCCCGCCAATAACCACACATGCAGGATCCAGCAAGACACATAGCGAAGCAATACCGGCACCTAACCACTGGCCAGTTGTATTAAAAGCTGCAAGTGCAACTGGGTCGCCATCACGTGCAGCCTCGGTAATTGCTTGGCCAGTTAAACCTGCAACAGTTCCATCTCCACGTGAAAGTAAATTACGCGCAACTTCTGGGCTGGCATTAATTGCTTCTCTGGCATGGCGCAGTAATGCATTACCTGATGCATATTGTTCGAAACATCCTCGTGCACCACAGCCACATAAATGGCCTTCAGGAACAACCCGTACATGGCCAAACTCTGCAGCGATTCCAAATGCACCTCGGTACAGCTGGCCATTAACAACAATGCCTCCACCGATACCAGTACCAACCGTCAACATCATCATGTGGTTTTGATTTTGACCGGCGCCGAATTTAGCTTCGCCCCAAGCTGCCGCATTGGCATCATTTTCAATGACGACTGGTAGGCCAATGAGTTTGGTTAATTCGTGATCTAAGTCAACGCCATTCCAATCGGCAATGTTTGGTGTTGCCAACATTGTTTTACGATCTGATGAAACAAAACCTGCGGCAGATACTCCAACTGATGAAACAGAATGTTGTGCTAATAATTCTTTAGCGACATCGGCGATAGTTTGTGTCAATGCTGCGCCACCTTGTCGCGGCGTATCTTTACGGGCAGTTGTTAGAACTTTTCCAGATTCATCAACGACTCCACCTAGAACTTTTGTGCCACCAACATCAATACCGATCGTCAAAGCCATATAAGCGACTTAACTCTCGAGCCAAGCTTTAAGTTGCGAAAGAGCTTGGTCAATTGTTGTCTTTTCCGCTTTTTGTCGCATCATGGCTGGAATCGGCATTGAAAGCGAAACGCCTAGTTCATATGTAACTTGCGTTGAATCCTCATCAATGGCACTAATGATGTAGGCGCCATCCATGCCGGTAAGTAAGTCGGCATCATCGAGTGAAAATGAGAGTTTTCCGGGCGCGCTCGACCAGTCGTAATCCAAGATGACCCGATCCTTCATCATGCCCGCATCGATAGTCATCTTTGCCTTCGTAATTCGACCTTGGTCATCGGTCTCCACGGCCTCGCTAGATTTTATGGATGTAGACCAGGTTGGGTATTGGTCGATAGCAAACAAGGCCTTTGCAACATCGGCTAATGGGGCCTCTATCGTGATTGTTGAACTGCTCAAATCGCTCATGCGTAAAGGTTACCCTCTTCCGCAATTATTAATTCTCACGCTAGCGTTAGCGCCATGAATGAAGTCACAGCTCCTGCCCTTGTGCCCGCGGCTACTGCCGGAAATCTGACAAATCTCATCGCAGAACGCGCATGGTTTGAACCAGAACGAATCACTATGTCACGCCCACTGGGTGATGGTTGGCAAAGTGTTACTGCCCGCGAAGTTGATGAAGAAGTTCGAGCCACAGCCAAAGGTTTAATCGCCGCTGGTATTGGCATCGGTGATCGCGTGGCAATTATGGCGCGTACGCGATACGAGTGGACGATTCTAGATTTTGCTATCTGGTTTGCTGGTGGGGTTGTCGTTCCTGTCTATGACACATCATCTGCCGAACAAATTGATTGGATTCTCAATGACTCAGGCACTGTTGGAATAATCGTAGAAACACCGGCACTTCGTGAATTAGTTCAAACAGTAATGCCACAACACACAAAACATATGTGGACCATGACCGAGGATGTTTTAGCAGTACTTCGTGATGCTGGCTCACATATCAGTGATGAAGAAATTGATCGCAGACGAAATTCATTAGGTCCGGATACTTTAGCCACTCTTATTTATACTTCGGGCACTACTGGTAAGCCAAAAGGTGTTGCACTTACTCATGGAAACTTCCTGTCCGAATGTGGAAACGTAGTTCAAGGCGCGAGCGATTTATTTTTAAAACCTGGCGGTTCAACTTTGTTATTTCTTCCTGTGGCTCACGTGTTTGGCCGTATGGTTCAAATCGGTGCAGTCAACGCTGGCCTACATTTAGCTCACTGCGGCGACCCAGTCGGCCGACTTCCATTTGATTTAGCCTCATTCAAACCAACATTTGTTTTAGCTGTGCCACGTATTTTTGAAAAAATTTACAATGGCGCTGAAGCGCGTGCTGAAGCTGGCGGAAAAGGAAAGATATTTAAGAAAGCTGCCGAAGTGGCAATCGCTTATTCAGAAAATATGGATAAGAAATCCATTTCGCCACTGCTGAGTATTAAGCACGCTATTTTCGATAAATTGGTGTACTCAAAGATTCGTGCTGGAATGGGCGGACGGGTTGAGGCGGCAATCTCTGGGGGTGCACCGCTGGGTGTACGCCTTGGCCACTTCTATCGCGGTGCCGGCATCACAATTTTAGAAGGTTACGGATTAACTGAAACAACTGCGGGTGCAACCCTTAACTTAACCGGTGCACATCGTGTTGGTTCTGTTGGACGACCAATTCCTGGAATGTCAGTCAAGATTGCCGAGGATGGCGAGGTCCTTCTCAAAGGCGCGATTGTTATGCGCGGTTATTGGCAAAATGATGCCGCTAACGCTGAAGTTTTTGACTCAGAACATTGGTTTAAAACTGGTGACCTAGGAAAGTTAGATGACGAAGGTTTCCTTTATATCGTCGGCCGTAAAAAAGAATTGATTGTTACTGCCGGTGGAAAAAATGTTGCCCCCGCAGTTCTAGAAGATCGATTGCGTGCACATCCATTAGTCAGCCAGTGCATGGTGGTTGGTGATAATCAGCCTTTCATCGCCGCCCTTGTGACCATTGACCAAGATGCACTCAAAGGTTGGATTGCAAATCACAAAAAGGAAGGCGCTTCAATGGCCGATCTGGCCAATGATCCTGATTTGATTGCAGTCATTCAAACTGCCGTTGATGATGCCAATAAGGCGGTTAGCCGTGCCGAATCAATCCGTAAATTTGTCATCCTTACAACTGATTTCACAATCGCTGGTGGTCATTTAACCCAAAAGCTTTCAGTCAAGCGCCATGTGGTTGCTAAAGAATTTGCTAAGGAAATTGAGCAACTCTTTACTAAGTAAATTATGTGAGTACCTCGCAGCGAGTCAGACTCGCACAAGAGTTACACGATGGCATTGCCCAAGATCTCGTGGGCTTGGGTTATGCCCTGGACTTCATCTATGCCAAGGAAAGCAATGATGAGCTACGGAGTGATTTACGAACTCTGAGATTAGATGTAATCACTTTGATCGACCGAGTCAGGTGCGAAATCTTTGAACTTCGTAATAGTGCGCACAGTAGTGAGGAATTAGTTTCCGTGCCCGAGGTGCGGGCCGAATTGAATCGAATTTTTAATGAAATTATCGAAAATTCAATTAAACATTCAGGCGCTAGTACTTTGGAAATAAGCGTTTCTGATAATGGAATAGGCGGCGCCTACAACCGGGCCGGCCATCACGGACTACAAGGAATTGCTGAAAGAACTCAAGCTTTAGGTGGTGACTTAGAACTAGTTTCAAATTTCACGGGCACACACTTTCAACTTTCAATTCCGATGAAGCACACATGACTCGCGTTGTAATAATCGATGATCATGCAGTAGTGCGTGAAGGTCTTAGGCGCGCCTTGTCCACTGGCGGTTTTGAAATAACTGAGGCTGAAAATATTGCAGAAGCCCGCGCGCAAATTGCACGAGTAAATCCAGAAGTAATAGTTGTCGACCTGAACCTTCCCGATGGTTCCGGATTTGAAATCGTGACGTGGGCTAGGCAGCTCTCAAAGAGTTTAGGAATAGTTGTTTTATCCCTTCATG
>CAIXDY010000084.1 GCA_903918325.1 uncultured Actinomycetes bacterium | reverse complement strand
GCTGCATTGTGCAGGAACTGAACTACTGAAGATGTGAAGGATTCATAGGGGTGGTGGAGCAGAATTTCACCTTGGCGAATAGCTGCAAAAAACAGATCCGGGTCTTCAGGGTCTACTTCCGACAGCGCTTTGGCTGTTCGTGATCTAAACCTTTCAAATTTCAACTCTGGAAAATCAAGATCGGCAATCTTGTTCAGAGACGTCAAATCTAAAGGAGATGCGACTTGAATAACGTTTTCAGGATTTATGCCTAGTTCCTCTGAAAGTTTTTCAACAAGTTTTGCATCAACTCCATTTTCAATTTCTAAGCGTACTGGAGGCCCAAATCTGCGACGTGCGAGCTCTTGTTCAAGTGAGACCAAAATATCTTCAGTTTCTTCTTCATCAAGATCTATATCTTGATTTCGTGTAATTCTAAAAGTGTAATGATCTTGAATAATCATGCCCGGGAAAAGTTCTTGTAAGTGAATTGCGATTAAATCTTCAAGAGGCAGGAAACGCGTTGAACCAATTTTTGCTGTAGCAATAAAGCGCGGAAGGATTTCTGGAACTTTAACGCGAGCAAAGAACTCTTCCTGTGAAGTTGGATTTTTTACTATTACCGCTAAATTGAGCGACAAACCTGAAATATATGGAAATGGGTGCGATGGATCTACCGCTAAAGGCGTGAGTACGGGAAAAATACGATCGTGAAATAATTTCGATACATAGCTATGTTCAGCTTCATCAAGTTGATCCCAGTGAAGGAATTCAATTCCATTTTTACTTAATTGTGGCTGGATTTCTTCATGATAAACCTTTGCCTGTCGCGCCATTAATTCATTAGTTCGGAATGCAACTTGCTTCATTAAATCTTTAGGGGTAAATCCAGCAACATTTGCAGCTGTTACATTATTTTCCAACTTACTCATCAGAGTTGCTACGCGGACCATAAAAAATTCATCTAGGTTCGAGGAGAAAATCGCTAGGAAACGTACGCGTTCCAATAGTGGAATACCCGAATCTTCAGCTAACTCCAGCACCCGCTGATTGAAGGAGAGCCAACTTATCTCTCGATCGGTGATGTTGAGGTGCTTCATACTCGAATTCTCCCTCCTCCTAGTGAATAACAGGTAACTGGAAAGCGACCACCAGGCTAATCCCGGGAGATTAGGCGCTAATCCACGCTCAATGGCAGACTTGCCGACATGATCACGAACTACTGGATGAGTCCTGAAACCACCGCAGTAAATCGTCTTCCCATGCTCAATATTGAACATGTAGAGAAAATCTCTCTGGACGGAACATGGCGTTTTCAACTTCTTCGTAGTCCGCGCGAATCACTAGGTCGCAAGTGGAGTTCTATCCCAGTTCCAGGTTTGTGGACGATGCAACCCGAGAGCGATGTATTTTTTGATAAACCAATTTATACAAATACCCAAATGCCTTTTGAAGAGCAACCTCCATTCGTTCCAGAACAAAATCCACATGGTGTGTACGAACGCGATTTTGATTTACCGGACAGCTGGATTGGTAAACGCATTGTTTTACATTTAGGCGGCTACGAATCAGTTGCCTTGGTTTTCATTAACGGAGTTGAAGTTGGCTTAACTAAAGATTCTCGTTTAGCTGCTGAATTCGATATTACAAAGTTTGTTCGCAGTGGTAAAAATGTTGTTCGTATAGATGTAACTAAATGGTCTGATGCAACTTTCATTGAGGACCAAGACCAATGGTGGCATGGTGGAATTACTCGCTCAGTAAAGATTTTTGCTACTAATAAAGTTTTTATTGAGCGTTTTTACACAACTGCCGGTCTAGCAAAAGACGGCACAACAGGAACGCTAGATATCCGCGCGCATATTGCTTCAATAGATAATCTTTCAACCAATAACTACACATTGCGCACATCAATTACTGAGCTACCTAAAGTTAAGCCAGCGCATCTGTCGGCCACTTTAAAAACATTTGTCGCACCGCAATGGACGCAACGCCCTGAAAGCTTGAAAGCCCGCAGTGATGAGTATTTCCACGGCAAGTTCTGGCATGGAGATATGCCCGCCGAAGCTAAACAAGCAATTCTAGAAAATGAGCCACCACCTGCGGGAAAGATTCACTTAAATACGCGAATTCCTAAAGTGAAAGCCTGGTCGGCTGAAACCCCTCATCTCTATACCCTGCATATTGAATTACTGGATCCCGATGGAAATGTTGTGGAAGTTTCCCAGCAAAGAATTGGCTTCAGATCCGTTGAAGTTAAAGGTCAGGACTTCCTTATCAACGGCCAACCTGTAACTTTCTATGGCGTTAATCGCCATGACTTCAATCGGTATACAGGCCGCGCCTTAACTCGCGATGACATGCGTGATGATTTATTAGAGCTTAAGCGTTGGAACTTCAATGCAGTTCGTACTTCTCACTATCCAAATGATGCAGCTTTCTTGGATCTATGCGATGAGCTTGGTTTCTATGTCATCGGTGAGGCCAATATCGAATCACACGCATTCATTGCTTCAATTTGTGATGATGCAAAATATTTAACGGCATTTGTAGATCGTGTTGGTCGTATGGTGCAACGCGATATTCACCATCCAGCCGCCGTCATGTGGTCCCTTGGAAATGAATCTGGTGCGGGGACAAACCATGAAGCTGCCGCCGCCTTTGTTCGCAACTTTGATCCTTCCCGTGCACTTCATTATGAAGGTGGAATCCGTGGAAACTGGACCGGTAGTCATTCTCTGACTGATGTTATTTGCCCAATGTATCCAGCAATTTCTGCGATAAAAGATTATGCAAAATCTGCTAAAGCCGATCGTCCACTCATCATGTGCGAGTACTCGCACGCAATGGGTAATTCAAATGGAACCCTTGCTGAATATTGGGAAGTCATTGAAACTACACGTGGCTTGCAAGGCGGATTTATTTGGGAGTTCTGGGATCACGGTCCAGTTCAAACAATGCCGGATGGTTCAAAGCGCAATGCTTATGGTGGAGATTACGGTGAGAAAAAGCATGATGGAAACTTCTGCTGCGACGGAATGGTGTTCCCGGATCGCACCGCTAAGCCTGCAATGGCTGAATTTAAAGCTATTGCCGCCCCGGCCAATATCAGCGCAGTAAAGGCTTCAACCGGTAACTTTAAAATATTTAATAAAAACTTCTTCACCGATCTCTCCGATTACGAGGTGCATTGGTCAATTACGCGCGATGGTCTTAACACTGATGGCGGAAAAGTAAAACTTCCTAAAGTGGCCCCAAGAAAAACCGTAGCTTTCAAAGTTTCTTCAAAGCACTTAACGAAAACTGATGGCGTTGGAGAACGTTTCATTACTTTCACAATTGTTCGCGTTTCTAGTACTGCGTGGGCACCCGCCATGAGTGAAGTTGGCTGGAATCAGATGCCGCTCGCCTCTAAAGCTCTGACAATTAAAAACGCTAAGTCCTCAGATGAATTCACCAACGTTCTTGATGATTACGGACAAATTGTTATCCCTCGTGGTGTTGTTGCACCAACGTTAACTTTATGGCGTGCACCAACTGATAATGATCGCATTGGGCATATGGCGACTAAATGGAATCGTTGGGGATTGCGCGACATGGATCGTACCGACTGTGTAGTTTCACAAAATCGCACCAGTGCCAAAATTACTAACACCTGGCAGACAAGCACTGGAATTAACATCAAACATGTTCAAGTCATTACGCCAGTGGCCGATGGTTTTAGAGTTAAAGAGAGCGTAACTCTGCCTAAACAACTTACTGATGTTGCGCGAGTTGGAATTAATTTCGAGCTTGACGGTGAACTCAGCGAGCTGACATGGTTTGGTTCTGGTCCGAACGAGTCATATCCAGATCGCAAAATTGCGCGAATCCATCGTTTTGTTTCAACGGTAGCTGCCCAATATGTACCTTATGTTCGACCACAAGAAAATGGTGGGCATAATGCAGTTCGCTGGTTTGAAGTTACTGATGCATCTGGGCATGGAGTTCGCGTACAAATGGGTAAACCATTACAAGTATCAATTACCCCTAATCGGGCCGTTGATTTAGCCGATGCGACGCATGATGTTGAAGTTAAAGCCTGCGGAAATACTGTTGTTCATATCGATGGTGCACATCGCGGTGTTGGAACTTCTTCATGTGGTCCAGATACTTTGCCAAAATACAAAATTAAGCCAGGTGTGCATACCTGGGAGTGGACGCTTACTTCAATTTAAATTCAGTGGCCAATGTATGGCAATTGGATATTTGCAGGTCCGACCATCACCAGATGATTTACCGCGCGCACGTCGCCACATCCATGGCAAAGCAAAAGTAATAAACCACATTGTGGTCACTACCACGCGCACAATCTTTGATTCAGGTTTTGCTGGTGGCAAGGGCTTGCGCCAATTTTTATCAAAAGGTAAATTCAAAATTTCAAGAACTGCTTGTGCAACTCGATCATGGCCAATTGCGTTTAAATGCAAACGATCAAAGGCTAAAAATCGGCGATCACTAAATGCCGGCTCTTGATTTGCATCCGCAATAATTGCACCAACTTCTTCGCCAACCGCGCGTACATTTCGGTTGAAAGCGCTAAAACGTTCTTCCCACATTTTCGCAGTTTTACCGGTGTTGCCAGTGCGCTCTAAAACGGTAAAGAGCAAAATAGTTGCACCAGATGCAGCTAACCGACGAACGCCCTCGGCATACTGCGTTAAAACAATCTCGGACTTATACCCCGGTCTAATGACATCGTTAGCTCCGGCATGAAATGAAATTAAAGTTTCGGGCCCAGTTACTTGCTCTAACGCGGGGGCAATTTGTTCATCTAAAACTTGTTTGACTAATTTTCCACGAATAGACAAGTTGGCATAAGTGAAATCAGGATGAGCCGTTGTCATCACATCGGCAACACGATCAGCCCACCCTCGATAATTTCCATCTTTTTTTTCATCGCTCATGCCTTCGGTGTATGAATCCCCTAATGCGATAAAACGAGTGTAAATCACTTACTTACCCCTTACGACGGGCCTGATCTATATGAAAGAGCGCGATTGATGTTGCAACGCTGGCATTGAGTGATTCGGTAGAAGCACTAATTGGAATTGAAATAACCAAGTCGCATTTTTCACGAGTTAATCGTGCAAGACCTTTGCCTTCGCTGCCGACCACAACCATGATTGGTTCAGTTGCAACTTTCATCGCTGAAATAACATCATCGGATTCACCATCTAGACCAACTACGAATAAACCTTCTTTTTTCGCCGCATCGATGGTGCGAGCTAAATTTGTCACTTGTGCAATTGGCATACGTGCGGCTGCACCGGCTGATGCTTTCCAAGCCGATGCGGTCATTGCCGCAGCACGGCGTTCAGTCATAAGAACTCCTGCT
Organism: uncultured Actinomycetes bacterium; assembly: GCA_903918325.1. GTDB lineage: Bacteria > Actinomycetota > Actinomycetes > Nanopelagicales > Nanopelagicaceae > Planktophila. Next base: position 1,907 of record CAIXDY010000084.1, on the reverse strand, counting down.
GCACCAAAAGCTGCAGCACTTCGAACGATTGCACCTAAGTTACGTGGGTCAGTGACTCCATCGAGTGCGACAACTAAAGCCGGATACTTTGCGCGCTGCATGATCTCTTCAAATGATGAATATTGAAAAGGTTTGATTGCAAGGATAATTCCCTGGCTGTTAGGTGAAATTCCCTCAACTTCAGCTCGATGAGCTTCACGAATTGGTAAACCTAAGTGAAGCGCTAACTTTAAAGATTCAGCAACACGATCATCCACATCAATACTGCGTGCAACTAATAATTCAGTGGCTGGAACGCTTTCACGTAAGGCTTCTAAAACTGCGTTACGACCCGCAACAACTTCACCGCGTGGTCGATCACCGCGTGGTGCGCGCGAAGGCGCTGCCTTAGACATTGTTGTTGCACGTGGACTCGTTGAACGAGTAGAAGGTGAACGTGTAGCTTTCTTTTCAGCAGCTTTCTTGCGTTTTGCAGCTGCGTGATACGGACGATCTTCAGCTTTTGGCGTTGGGCCTTTTCCAGTAAGACGTTTTTTATTCTTACCGCCAGTGCCAGCCGATGGTCCTTTTTTCGATTGGCGGATTGCGCCTTTTCGAGATGAATTACCGGCCATGGTTAGCTCTTTTCTTCCATTGACCAACGTGGCCCTTGTGCAGTGTCCTCAATTGTAATTCCTAAATCCAGGAGCCCATCACGGATGGCATCTGAGGCTGCGAAATCCTTACGCTCACGCGCAGCTGCACGCTCTTTGAGCGCTAGTTGGATAACGCCATCGAGTGCATCACTTGTATTAGCTTTTGAACTTTGAACGTAATTAGTATCAAATGGATCGCAACCAAGTATGTGTAGTGCACCACGAATTTCGGCGGCATTCTTATTCAAAGCTTTTTTATCGCTATCGGTAATCGCTTGATTTCCTAAACGTAGATTCTCTGAGATCGAAGCCAGACCTGCAGGTACAGCTAAATCATCATTCAATGCGGCACAAAACGCATCGCTAATTGTTGGCTCCGGATGTCCACCCAAAATTTCTGATGCGCGCTTCAAGAAGTTTTCAATTCGGCGAAATGCAACCGCTGACTCATCAAGTGCGGCTTCGGAATATTCCAACATTGACCGATAATGCGCACTTCCTAAATACCAACGAAGTTCGATTCCACGCACGCGCTGCAAAATAACTTCTACTTGCAATGTATTTCCTAGAGACTTGCTCATTTTTTCGCCAGCTTGCGTTACCCAAGCATTGTGTAACCAACGGTTCGCAAATTTATAACCAGCAGCTTCAGATTGCGCAATTTCATTTTCATGATGTGGGAAAACTAAATCAAGACCGCCGCCATGAATATCAAAAGCTTCACCTAAATATGTATGCGCCATTGCCGAGCACTCCAAATGCCAACCAGGTCGACCTGGTCCCCAGGGAGTTGGCCATGATGGATCGCCAACTTTTGCCGCTTTCCACAAAGCAAAATCCCGTGGATCTTTTTTAAATGTTGCATCAGCATCGGCGGCAGGTTGAAGATCATCTAATTTTTGTCCCGATAAAACTAAGTAGCGCTTTAATTTACGGACTTCTAGGTACACATCGCCATTACCTGGCGCGTATGCGGCGCCGTTATCAATGAGTTTTTGCATTAACTCAACCATCTGCGTGATGTGGCCAGTTGCACGGGGTTCATAAGTTGGGGGCATCACATTGAGCGCAGCAAAAGCTGAAGTAAATATGCGTTCGTACTTCATAGCAAGTGCCCACCACTGCATTTTTTCATGTACGGCTTTATGCAAAATCTTGTCATCAATATCAGTGACATTGCGAATGAAAGTTACGTCGTAACCGCTCCACAATAACCAGCGGCGCAAAATATCAAAATTTACTGCGCTACGGACATGGCCAATATGCGGATGC